>JAYSPZ010000050.1:0-3197 GCA_043721815.1 Gammaproteobacteria bacterium
GCGGGTATCTCCACGCCGGACACTAGCGCATTTACCAGTAAATGCGGTGCCAAACCGTTATCGAGTATCCACTCGTGAATGGCGCGGATCAGATAAGGACGACTTGAGGTCATCTCCATGCTGGTTGGCGGGCTGCTAATCTCGGCTCTCCTTGAGTAACGTTAAACCCCGGCGTTAGTCGCGCATCTCGCGCTCCGCCTCCGTCAGGCTGGTCCGAAACCCGTCACGGGCAAACAGGCGTTCCGCATATTTATGCACGGCCTTGGCCTGCGGCGGCAACTCGATACCCACATGCGGTAGCCGCCACAGAATCGGCGCGATACTGCAATCCACCAGCGAAAACTCATCGCTCATAAAAAATGTTTTTTGACCAAACAAGGGCGCACTGGCTGTGAGGCTATCGCGCAAGACCTTGCGCTTGCGATTAGCCTCGGCATTGTCTTTGCTGGCGTGAATCGCCTCAAGTGAATTATACCAATCCTCGTTGATACGATACAGCATAAGCCGGGCGCGGGCGCGCGCTACAGGATCCACCGGCATCAGCGGGGGATGAGGAAAGCGTTCGTCAAGATACTCCATAATAATCTGTGAGTTATAGATGACGAGGTCGCGGTCTACGAGTGTGGGCAGGGTATGGTAGGGGTTGAGATCGATCAGGTCCTCGGGAAAATTGTCAGGATCGACATTGAGGATATCCGCTGTAATATTTTTTTCGCTGAGCGCAATACGTGTGCGGTGGCTAAAGGGACAGGCACTCCCTGAGTACAAGGTCATGATCGCTCTTCTGTTGACGACTATCGACATAATTAAGAGTCTCCGCTGATTACGATCTTGTCAGGATTATTTATGTGCAAAGATGATTGTAAGGCGCATCGTCAATCTGAACCGAGGGCGCATCCCCACGGCCTTGATACCGGCTACCCGGGGAGAATTTTTACGTTAAAAAACAATGTGCAGGGTCTCATGCCCAGCACAAAATTACGCGTTTAAGTATAGCGCATAAGGGCGAGGCGTGCCGAACGCGCGATGAATTTGCCGGGTCAAGCGCACGCTTGACAGAATTCTCGCACTTCGCTTAGCATTGCATGCCTTCCGCCGAGGGCTGTGCGGCTGCGGGCGATAGCAACGAGAGTCGGTAGCTATAAATATAAAAAATGCCTCCGTGCCTGAGGAAATTAAAAATTTTATTTAGGAACCTCTGATTAAATCAGGGGCTCCCTAGCAGAAAATGACACTTACAATGGCACTTGAAATTAGCGATGTTGTTTATCAGATAATCTGGTCTTAATAATTAAAAGCCTCTGAGAGCTGACCCTGCTATCGACTTTAATGGTTGAAGTGCGCGGGCTGGATGGGGATTCATTAGTGATGTGGATGGGATTGTTCAGAGGATAGGTCTTGCAGAATATGAGCTACTTGTCACGACACTGGTTGTTGGTACCTTCCGCTTTGATCGTCACCACTCTGCTAAGTTGGGGTGTCTGGGCGGCCACCGCCGAGGATGTTAAGAGCAAGCCTACGGTTGCGCCGGAAGGCACTTACGATGGCAAGATCGTAGAGCAGCCCATCGAATTTCCGCACGATATCCATACCAAGGTCAACAAGATCAACTGTCTGTACTGCCACACTTATGCACGGCGCAGTAAAGTAGCCGGTATTCCGCCGACCAGCAAGTGCATGGGTTGTCACAGCGTCATCGCCACCGACAAGCCGCGCATCAAGCAGCTCACCGAGTACTGGGAGAAAAAGCAGCCGGTGCCCTGGAAGAAGGTACACGACGTGCCCGACTTCGTGCATTTTACCCACGAGAAGCACCTGAAGAAATTCATCTTCGACAAGCCTGAGATCGCCCAAAATCTTTCCGTAGATACTGTCGCCCCGGTGTGCGCCTATTGTCATGGCGATCTGCGCAACATGACGGTCGCGCGTAAGGTAAAGCCGATGACCATGGGTTGGTGTGTATCCTGTCATCAGGCCAACGAAGGCCCCAGCGATTGCTGGAAATGTCATAAGTAATCGCTAAAACCGGTGCCACATCTGATTAAGAAGCGGGTGATTTGCTATGCGCAGTAACGATATAAACCGTAGGGATTTTCTCAAAATGGTGGGCTGGGGTGCCACCGGGACGGCGCTTGCCGCCTGTGACCTCCCCAGCACCGTAACCTTGGAAGAGGGTAAGGAAACGGTCGTTTCCTACCTCTCCCCGGAAGAATATAACGTCCCCGGCATCGGGGTCTGGTATGCCTCGGCGTGCACGCAATGCGCGGCCGCATGCGGCATTCAGGGGCGTGTGCGCGAAGGGCGTGCGCTGAAGCTGGAGGGCAACCCGGATTCCCCGCTCAACCACGGCAAGCTGTGTCAGATGGGCCAGGCCGGTATCCAGGCTCATTACAACCCCGATCGCCTGACCCACCCGCTGTTGCGCAAAGACGGCAAGCTCACCGAGATTAGCTGGGACGAGGCCTATAAGCTACTCGAGCAAAAGGCCGGCCCTGCCTCCAATCTCAGCGGCGACCGTTTTGCCTGGGTGACGGGCTCGGTCAGCGGCCATCAAGCGGTGCTGATTGCGGCACACCTGGAGGCCCTCGGATCAACCCATCATTATACCCAGGAGATTATTTCCCCCACGGTTGCGCAGGCCGTGAACCGGGACATGCTCGGCGATGCCATGCCGCGTCTGGCCCTGGATAAGGCCAAACTGATCCTGTCCTTCGGCGCCGATTTTCTGGGCACCTGGATCTCACCGCTGCACTTTTCCACCGAATACGCCAAATTCCGCGCCGCGCCGCGCGGTGTGCTGGTTCAGGTGGAGCCCAAGATGACCTTAACCGGTGCGAATGCCGATCTCTGGGTCGCCGTGCGTCCGGGTACTGAAGGCGTGCTGGCCTTGGGCCTGGCCAATCTGCTGCTTGCCCAGGGCGGTGATGCCGCTAATATTCCCGAGGCCACCCGTGCGCTCATCGCGAGTCACGACCTGGCCAAGGTCTCTGCCAGCACCGGTATCGCCGGCGAGCGTATTGAGCGCATCGCCGCGCTCTTGAAGCAGCATGCGCCGAGCCTGGTCTTGGCAGGAGCGCCGGTAGAAGGCCATGCGCACGGTTATCAGGCCGTCGCCGCCGTACAGTTGCTCAACGTCATCCTCGGGAATATAGGGCAGACCATTCTGCCCAGCGGCGAGTTTCCCTTCCCGCAGATGG
>JAYSPZ010000051.1:0-3823 GCA_043721815.1 Gammaproteobacteria bacterium
TTGCCTGACTATTAACCAGCAGGGAGAGCTGAAGCCGGTCATGCGTGCCGGTCTTGCGGAAAATAGACGATAAATGGGCCTTGACGGTGCGCTCGGTTATCTTGAGCTGTGCGGCAATGCGCTTGTTATGCGCGGCCTGACTTATCAACAAGGCAATCTCCCACTCTCGTTTGGTGAGGGAGTTGAGGACCTGGTTGAAACCTTTAACGCCAGGCTGCTGACGCGGCGCGGCCATATCCGTGATCAGACGCCGCATCAAGTGCTTGCCCACCCAGACTTCGCCCGATACCACGAGCTTGGCCACCCCGACGAAAAGCTCAGGCAGCATGTAGGTATTCGCATAGCCATGCACGCCCAGTCTGAGCAACGCAATACCCTCATCATCGTCCGGCATATCGCTGAATACTATCAAGCGGATATGGGGGTATTTATCCCTCAACAGGGCCACCCCTTGCACACCGTCAAGACCCGGCAGGGTCAGGTGCAGGAGCATGAGGTGTGGGTTTTTCGTTGCCAGACACGGGTCGATCTCGCCGGCCGCATACAGCTCACGCACCCCTGCAAACTCAGTGGCTCCCTGCCTCCATCGCTGGCGCACGCCTTCATTTGCGCTACAGAGTAAGATATTCATGGCCTTAGCGCTCAGTCAGAGCGCGCTCCTTTGCCCTTAATACGGGTTTTAGCAAATAGTGCAGGACGGTCTTCTTGCCGGTCAGGATGTCGGTATCGGCCAGCATGCCCGGGATGATGGGCAAGGGCCTTTCCTTTGTGCCCAAATAGCTGTGGTTAGTACGCACACGCACGAGATAATAACTTTCGCGTTTCTCTTCATCGCGTATCGTGTCCGCGCTGATGTGATCCACACTGGCCTCCAGGCCACCATAAATTGCGAAGTCGTAGGCGCTGAATTTGACGATGGCCTTTTGGCCTGCATGGATAAAGCCGATGTCCGCCGGCCGCACGCGCGCCTCGATCAGCAGCGAATCGTCCAGCGGCACAATCTCCACCAGATCCATACCGGGCTGGATCACGCCACCCACGGTGTTCATCAAGACTCGATTCACCGTGCCCCGTACCGGTGAACGCACCGAGGTACGATCAACGCGATCCGTCAAGGCAAAGTTGGACTCGGAAAGCTTCGCCGCCTCGGCCGCCGTATCGTTATATTCAGCACGCGCCTTGTTGCGGAAGGCCAGCTCCATTTCCTCCACCTTGCGCAGGGCCTCATCGTAGGTGGATTGAACCCGTGGGATGGCAAGCTCGGTGCCGTTCAGATCGCCCCTGACCTCGTTCGCCTGCCGCTCCAGCCGTATCACCTCCACTTCCGAGATGGCCCCTGCGGCAACCAGGGGTTTGGACATATCCAATTCTTGCGCCGTGAGCTTATAGCTACGCGACAACTGGTCGCGTCGGCCCCTAAGCTCGGCCAACTCCTGACGACGCTGCGCTACCTGCTGTTGCAAAATACTCAGATTGGTCTGCAACTCCTCTTGCCGGGAGCGATACAATTCGCGCTCCTGTTCGACGATCTGCGGCTGTTTTGCGACGACCTCTTCCGGCGCGACAAAAGGTTTGTTGTCCGCCTCGGCCGCAAGCCGCGCCGCCTTGGCCGTGAGCGCCAGATAATTCCCGCTATTTTCCCGTAACGAAGAAGAAAAGCGCGTGTCGTCGATGCGCAAAATAATCTGATCCTTGGCGACGATATCACCCTCTTTAACCAGCATCTCGGCGAGAATGCCACCCTCAAGGTTTTGCACCATTTGCATCTGCTGCGACGGGATCACCTTGCCCACGCCGCGCGTTACTTCATCCAGTTTCGCAAACGCCGCCCAGATAAAGGCGAGCATTAAAAACAGCACCGTGGCCCACAGGATTACCCTGCCGCCGGTCGGGGCTTTTTGCAGCATCGCCGCACTCGTCTCAGAGACAAATTCGAGATCCTCGGGTGCCAATGCGGCATCCGTTATCTGCGCTGTCAGCGGCGGGCCCTCTGCGCCAATCTGAATAGCGGGGGCTTTAACGGCGAGCGGCATGGAGATTCCCCTGCTTGAGGACTTCGAGCACGCGCTCTTTAGGCCCATCCGCCACGACCTTTCCGTTATCCATGACGATGAGACGATTAACCAAATCGAGCATCGAGGCGCGGTGCGTCACCAGCACCAGGGTCTTGTCTGCCACGAATTCGGCCAGGCGGCTCTTGAGACGTTCCTCGGAGGTGTTATCCATCGAGTTGCTGGGCTCGTCCATGACCACGATAGGCGGGTTCATCAACAGGGAGCGGGCGATGGAAATGGCTTGACGCTGACCGCCGGACAGGAATTCGCCGCGCTCACCCACCGGCATATCGAAACCCAGGGGATGACGATTGACGAATTCCGTGACACCGGCAATCTCCGCTGCGCGCAATAACGCACGGTCATCGGCATAGGGTGCTCCCAGGGTAATGTTTTTTCGCACCGTGCCGAAAAACAGCATGATGTCTTGCGATACATAGCCGATGTTGCGGCGCAGGTCGGCCGGGTCGATCTGCCGCACGTCGATGCCATCGACACGCACGGCACCCTTGCCCGGCTCATACAGACCCATAATCAGGCGTTCGATGGTGGTCTTGCCAGAGCCAACGCGGCCGATAATGGCAACATGCTCGCCGCGCCCGATTTGAAACGACACATTACTCAACACGTCCGTGGATTGCTTGGAGTAGGCAAAACTCACATCGTGAAATTCGATACGCCCATCCAGGCGTGGCCGATGCACAAAGGATTTATCCGCGCCGCGCTCCACCGGCAGTGCCATGATGTCATTCAGGCCTTTCAGCGCGGCTTGTGTCTGGTGATAACGCGTCGCGAGACTGGCCACCTGGGCCATGGGGCCTATGGCCCGGCCCGACAGGAGCACACAGGCAATGAGGCCGCCCATGGTCAGGTCACTATCTACGATCATATACACACCGGCGATGACTACGGCCACCGAGGTTAGCTGCTGCAAAAACACGGCTACATTGACCACCGAGGTGGACAACAGACGCGAGCGCATCCCCCAATGCGCGATATAGCCCACTGCCTGCTCCCATTTGCGTTGTACCGGGCCTTCCGCACCGAGAGTCTTGATGGTCTCTATGCCCGTGAGGCTCTCGATCAGCGTGGCATTTTTTTGCGCCGAGGCGCGGTAGGTATTTTCGATGGCCTTGCGTAACGGTGCCAGGACGAAAAATCCATAAACTGCGATCAGTACGATGCCTACCGCCGTAATGACGGCCAGGGGTCCGCCGATAAAGGCGATCACCAGTAAAAATAATAATACGAAGGGTAGATCGATCAGGGTGGTAACGGTTGCCGAGGTAATGAATTCGCGAATGCTCTCAAATTCACGCAAATTACTGGCAAAGGCACCGACCGACAGCGGTCGGACCTCCATCTTGAAGCCCAATACCTTCTCGAAGATCATGGCCGAAAGCAACACATCGGCCCGTTTCCCGGCAACGTCGATGAAATAGCCGCGTAGCGCACGCATGACCACATCGAACACAAAGACAATACTCACGCCTAAAGCAAGCACCCAAAGCGTCTCCAGGGCACCGTTCGGGACAACGCGGTCGTAGACGTTCATGGTAAAAAGCGGAACGGCGAGTGCGAACAGATTAATCAAGAAGGAGGCTACCAGCACGTCACGGTAGATGCGCCACGACTGGGCCAGGGTGCCCCAAAACCAGTGGCGCATCGGGAGGTGCAATACCTCCGGCGTGCGCTCATCAAAGTGGTGTTCAGGCCAGACAAAGATCGCATAACCGGCATAATGCCGCTCCAGGTCTTCCAGCTTGAGC
>JAYSPZ010000052.1:0-11320 GCA_043721815.1 Gammaproteobacteria bacterium
TTGCGTAGAATGCCTTGCTTGTCGATCATGTAGCGGGCCGGCCAGTAGTGATTGTTGTAACGGTTCCAGGTGGCGAAGTCATTGTCGATAGCCACGGCATATTCAATACCGTTTTTACGGACATAATCGCGCACGTTGTCTATGTTTGCCTCATGGCTGAATTCCGGGCTGTGTACGCCGATAATGACGAGTCCCTGATCGGAGTATTTGCTATGCCATTGTTTGATGTAAGGCTGGACATTGCGGCAGTTGTAGCAGCCGAATGTCCAGAACTCGACCATGACGACCTTGCCTTTGAGATTCGCCAGGCGCAGGGGTTCTGAGTTGAGCCAGGTTTTGTTGAGTAATTCAGGGGCGGGTGCTCCGACGTTGCCAATAGCCAAGGACGCGAAGGCCAGTAGAGCGAGCGCACAGGCCATGGCCACGAGGCTTTGGAAACCACATTTTGTTACTGCCGTGTTCATAGTGTCATCTCCGTGAAGTTCGGAAACATAAAAACCGGAAAGGCTCCGATGAGCCTGCTGTAAACCGTTCTGTTATAGTAATTCTAGTTCGAGAATTGCGCACGGTCATCACGAAATCATCACAAAAAAGCCCCGGTTAAAGCCGCGATGTTGCAGTATAAGTCTGGAGGGACATATGACTATCCGGGTATTTTCCGATCAGCGAAAACTGGGCATTGCCTTTGCGGAACGCTGGATTATATTGTCCGACCAGGTGATTGCCGCACGCGGACAGTTCCATGTCGCATTGACCGGCGGTTCCACGCCCAGACGGCTCTATGAGATTCTCGCCAGCGCAGAATTCGTGGATCGTGTGGCGTGGCGGCAGGTGCACATTTACTTTGGCGACGAGCGTTGCGTGCCGCCGGATCATGTCGACAGTAATTTTCGTATGGCGAACGAGGCATTATTGCGGCATGTACCGATTCCTGCCGAGCAGATTCATCGTATGCAGGGAGAGATATCCGATGCGCATGAAGCCGCGCGCGCCTATGTCGATATTTTAGTTACGCACGCGCCGATAGGTGCGGATGGCAATGTGAAATTTGATCTCGTATTGCTCGGCCTGGGCACCGATGGCCATATCGCTTCGCTGTTTCCCGCCACGCCGATACTTCAGGAGCGCGAGCAATTGGCCGCAGCGGTTTATGTCGAGAAGCTACAGTCATGGCGTATTAGCGTGACGCTGCCGACGATCAATAACGCACGACAAATTCTGATGCTCGTCGCGGGTGAAGCCAAGGCCGAAATTGTGCGCCTGGCGCTCAAAAAAGAATCCCAGTCGCCGCCCTTGCCGGTACAGATGATAGCGCCTGCGGGGGGTATGGACTGGTATCTGGACCAGGCTGCGGCGCAACAGATTGCCGGAAACCATTTATCATGAGGATACTAGTGGGTGGTATCGGCGGCACGAAAACAGGGCTACGCCCCGCTATCCCGCACCGAGGCTCTGATACTTCAGAGGTTTCTGTATCTTGCCGTGAACACTAACTCGCATGCAGTGTTAAAGATATTGCTCCTGGCAGCGCTTGAGGTGACAATAAGCCCATGGACATAGACCCTTCAGTTAACATAAAAATCGCCGCCACGACGACCTATATCGACGAGCAATCGGCCCCCGACCTCGGCCGCTATGTATTTGCCTATACCATCACCATTCTTAACGCCGGTACCGTGCCGGCCAAGCTGCTCTCGCGCCACTGGATCATAACCGATGCCAACGGCAAGGTGCAGGAGGTGCGCGGTGATGGTGTGGTGGGTGAGCACCCGTACCTGAAGCCCGGCGAGGGCTTTCAATACACCAGCGGCACCATGATCGAAACGCCGGTCGGCAGCATGCAAGGCAGCTACCAAATGATTGCGGATAACGGGGTTCAGTTCGATGCCATTATTCCCGCATTTACCTTATCCTTGCCTTACACCCTGCACTAGGGAGTCTCTGATTAAGTCAGAGTTTCACTAGGGTGAGCGCAAAGCTCAGAAAATTCTAAACCTGATCCACGGCATTACTCATCGATGCGTATTGTTGCAGGCTTAATGTCTCCGCACGCAGGCCGGGATCGATACCTAAAGCGGTTAATTGCTCCGCCGTGAGCAAGCCCTTCAGGGTGTTGCGCAAGGTCTTGCGGCGCTGTGAAAAGGCCTGACTCACCACACGCGCCAGCATCGTTTCATCGCTTACCTGCACCGGCGGTTTATCATGCGGTACAAGGCGCACCAAGGCAGAATCGACTTTAGGTGCAGGGGTAAATGCCCCTGAACCCACGGTAAATAATTTCTGAACGGCGCAGCGATATTGCAGCATGATGCTGAGGCGCCCATACGCAGGTTCACCCGCGCGGGCGGCCATGCGCTCCACCACCTCTTTTTGCAGCATAAAGTGCATGTCCTGAATTACCTCGGCCTGTTGCAGTAGATGAAACAGCAGCGGTGTTGAGATGTTGTAGGGAAGATTGCCCACAACGCGCAAGCGTGCGCCGTCAAGCGCCAATTGCGTGAAATCGAATTTAAGCGCATCCGCGCTATGAATTTTCAGCTCACCAAGACCGGTGCAGATTTCGCTCAGCAATGGAATAAGATCGCGATCCAGCTCCACGACATCGAGTCTTCCCACAGCGCGCAGCAGATCGCAGGTCAGCGCCCCGCGACCCGGCCCGATCTCGACCACGTGTTGGTCCGGCTTGGGATGAATGGTTGAAATGATGCGCGCGATCACCCCCGCGTCGTGCAGAAAATTCTGGCCAAAACGCTTGCGCGGGATGTGTTGCTGAGGGCTTAGTTTAATCACAGTTGATGTTATAGATACCGTGCAAGTGCTAAATTCTTTTAAGGAAGCTCTGAATAAGTCCATCCTGAACTTCTCAGAGCAAGAAAAGAAAAAACGTGGTTTTTGCTTTTCTTAATTTTTAAAACACTTGCGTGTTTGAAACAATGGCGGTGCATCCCTGTACCGCAGGAACCGCTGACTTAATCAGAGGCTCCTTAAAATTTTATGCTCGCAATCCAACGGCCCTAAAGGCCGATGCCCTGCGTATCGTGGCACGGATGATTGTGCGGAGCATATTATATACGGCGTTCGGCCATTTTCAGCGCGGTATGCAAGGCCGCCTCGAGACTGGCGCTTGAGGCGCGGCCCGTGCCCGCCAAATCCAGCGCGGTGCCGTGATCGACGGAGGTACGAATGATCGGTAGGCCCAGCGTAATATTAACAGCTTGGCCGAAACCCATGTGCTTTAACACCGGCAGGCCTTGGTCGTGATACATGGCGAGTACGGCATCCGCCTGTTCGAGATTAGAAGGCAGAAACAGCGTGTCGGCGGGCAGGGGGCCGCGTAGCTGCATGCCTTCGCCGCGCAGTTTTTCCAGCACCGGCACTATGACATCAATTTCTTCGTGGCCCAGATGGCCGCCCTCGCCGGCATGAGGGTTCAGCCCGCACACCAGGATACGCGGAGCCTTGATGCCGAAGCGCGTGGTGAGATCGTGATGCAGCACGCGCAAGGTGGATTCGAGGCGCGGCGCGGTAACGGTGGCGCTGACCGCATGCAACGGCAGGTGCGTGGTGACCAGGGCCACGCGCAGGCCGGGTGCGGCGAGCATCATTACCGGATGCGGCGCGTGGGTAAGTTCGGCGAGAAATTCGGTGTGGCCGCTGAAGGTGATGCCAGCGTCATTGATAATGCCCTTGTGCACAGGCCCGGTGACGAGCGCGGCGAAAGTGCCGTCCATGCAGCCTGCCACCGCCGTGCGCAGCGTATCGAGCACATATCGGGCATTTGCGCCATCCAGTTTGCCGCAATCTACCGGCGCATGGAGTTTAAGGGGAACAACTTTGATTGTTCCGGCAACAGCGGCAGCAGTTTGTTGTGGATTGAAAATTTCGACCCGCAAGGGCAGGCCGAGCCTTTGGGCGCGTGCACTGAGTAGATCGGGGTCGCATACCAGCACGATTTCACACGGGAAGATTGGTTGCGCGATTTGCACGCACAGATCGGGGCCGATGCCGGCGGGTTCACCCGGAGTGATGACTATGCGCGGTAGCATTTTTCGTTACATAGGGAATGCTGATTACAGAAGTAACTGACTCGGATATCTTTAGTGATGCCCGCGCACGAGAATCCGGTATGCAATGCCAGGGGCTTATTCTTCCTCGGTCTTGAATTCAATATACGCCTCGTCGCGCAGCATGCGCAGCCAGGCTTGTAATTGCTCATCACCCTTGCGTTGGCGGATGGCCTCGCGGGCCTTGGATTTCTGGAGGTCAGCGGTGTTGTCGTGATTGCGTCGTTCAATGACCTGTACGATGTGCCAGCCGAACTGGGTTTGGAAGGGTTCGCTGGTCTGCCCCGGTGCCAGGTCGTTCATCACAGCCTCGAACTGTGGTACGAGATCGCTGGGACTGACCCAGCCGAGACCCCCACCATTGACTGCACTGGCCGCGTCCTCCGAGTGGGAACGGGCCAGGGTGGCAAAGTCTTCGCCGCCATCGATGCGCTGCTTGAGTTGCTTCAGACGCGTTTCAGCATCCTTATCGGAAGTGAGTTCATTGGTATGGAGGAGGATATGACGCACCTGGGTTTGCTTGACGATGCTCGCGCTGTCACCGCCGCGTTTATCGATGAGTTTGACGATATGGAAGCCGCTGGGACTGCGGATCAGTTCGCTCATATCGCCTGGCTTCATATCAGGGATGATGTTCGCAAAGATAGTCGGTAATTGTGCTGCGCTGCGCCAGCCGAGATCGCCGCCTTCCAGTGCCTGTTCCCCGCTCGAAGCGGCCGCTGCGGTTTCCTTGAAGTCGGCACCAGCGTGCAGACTGGCGAGTACCTTACCGGCTGCTTCCTTGGCGGCTTTCACCTGTTCAGGGGAGGCCGCCTCCGGCACTGAAATTAAAATATGTGCTAACTGATATTCATCACCCGCCGCCACTCCCTGTGCCTTTTGATTAGCCAGGTAATTTTCCACCTCTTGATCCGTGACGGTAATTTTATTGCCGATCTCGCGCTGGCGCAGGCGGCTGATGATAATTTCCTTGCGGATATCCTCGCGGAACGCGGCAAAGTCAAAGCCGTCTTTGGCGAGGACTTCGCGGAATTGATCCAGTGATAAATTATTTTGCTGGGCGATAGTTTCGATGGCGCGATTCAGCGTGTCGTCGTCGACGCGGATGCCGGTGGACCCAGCCAACTGCAACTGAATCTGGCGCATAATGGCGCGCTCCAATATCTGTTTTTGCAGTATGTCTTCAGGCGGTATTGGTGTCTTTTTTTCGCGCAGTTGTTGTACCACGGTGCGCGTCTGTAACTTGATATCGCTCTGCGTTATGACATCGTTATTCACCACCGCCAGGATGCGATCAAGCGCCGCAGGGCCAACGTACGAGCTGCCTTGCTCTGCGGGCACGGTCGCGGCAATCTCGGTATCAGCCGGCGTGGCCTCAGTGGGTGGGGCATGCTTGGATTCGGCACTTACCGGTTCAGGAAATTCGGCCTGCACCGGAGATATGGCTGAAGTAAACAAGATAAGAGGCAGCAATACGTTGACTACAAACTTCATCGGGTAAATTTCCTAGCGGGCACCCTGGTAGCCCAGATTGCCATAGCTTTGATCGCCTGGCCGGGTGGTTTCCAAAAAGCCTTCAAGCCCTCTTCCGCGACTTCCAAAGCTGGTCAGGCCTTTTAATTCAAGCTGTATAAAGATGCCATTGTTAGTGTCGCCGCCGACATCATTCACGAAGCGCCGCCCCGCGATGCGGAAGGCATAACAGCAGGTGTCATATTCTGCCCCGATCAAAAATTCCAGGGTACGCTCGGTCTCCAGGGAGTAATTCCAGCGCGCTACGCCGTTAATGCGATGGTCAGCTTCACGGGAGAGAGGCCACAAGGCTGTGACATCGGTCTGTTCCAGTAGTTCGCGCCGCACCGAAAAAAAGCTCGGTTCGAAATCATCGCGACGGAAGCGGTAGGAGATATCCAGATAGCGATCAGGTTGCGGCTGGTAGCGGGCCCCTAGAATGGTGCGATCGATGCGTGACTGGTTTGGGTCGTAAAGTAAGGTGGCGTTCGCGCTCCAGTTCTCGATGAGTTGCGCGGTATCGACCGCAGCAATGATGTCCGACGCATTCTGGGTGTCCACCGACTGACCCGGCAGGGTGACCTTACGATTGCGAAAATAGCGAATCTGCCCTAAATGAAGGTTTAGGCGCTCGACACCGGTTTCACTGTCGAGTAGCCGCGAGGTCAATGCCACGGTGAGTTGATTGGCATCGCCCAGGCGATCGGCCCCACTGAACCGGTTGGTCTGGAACAGTCGCGAAAAGTTGAAGTCCAGCAGGCCGGTATCAAATACGGGAAGATCGGATTGATCTTCGTAGGGGACATTCAAATAGAACAGGCGCGGCTCCAGGGTTTGTGTCAGATTCTTCGACCACAATGTGGTATCGCGTTCGAAGGATGCACCGCTATCAACACTGAACAGGGGTAGCGTGCGTGCGTCGTCGAAGGTGCTGCCCACCGGCTCATTAGAGAGTTCGTACTGCGTATGGCGCAGGCTGAGGCTGGGATTGATAAAGACCGAGGCATTGCTGAGGGGCAGGCTGATACCCGGTTCGATGTCGATGCGCTGACCGTTGAGACTTTCCTCGCGCTCGAAGTTTACAAATTCGCCGTTGAATGCGTAGGTGGAGCCGCCGATTTGATGGGGCAGGGCACCGTTCAATAAAAATTGCGGTAGACGCTGGTAAGGTCGTGCGCTGCCGGGCAGGGCTTCATTCACGGTTTGAAAACCCTGCAAGCGTCCGATAGCGGACCAAAAATCACCTTGGTAAGTGAGTTCCGCGCGTCGATCCAGAAAGCTGGTACTCGCGATACTCAGGCTGGTGCCCAGCTCCTCAAAATATTTATCGTCCGAGACGTAGCTGAAGTCGACCAGTCCGCTCCAGCGCGGACTGAAGTTTGTCCAATGCCGTACCGAGAAAAACAGGCGGTCATCGTCGAAGATCGGATCGTAAGGCAAATAGCCGACATTCACCTCGCCGGAATTGTCGGGGTTGAGATAGCGGTATTCGCCGATTAATTGCACATTACGCTTGGTCGTGGCCCGCGTCGTCAGTGTGGCATCACGGCCAGGGGCGATATTAAAGTAGTAGGGTACGCGCACCTCGGTACCGACCTCTTCCGAAGTCCCTACGCTCGGTGCCAGGAAGCCGGACTTGCGTTGGTCGTTGAGCGGGAAGCTGATGTAGGGAGTATAAAAAATCGGTGTGCCCTTGAAGTTGATCCACACATTGCGTGCCGTGCCCACGGCCTCGGCATGATCGAGCTTGATGTCGTCGGATTCGAGATACCAGTCGTCATTGCCGGGGTTACAGGTTGTGTAGCGTGCGTGCGTGATGCGCGTATGATCCTTGCCTTCGAGAATAATCCGTGCGGCATCGCCGCGCGCATGTCGACCGATGATCTGATATTCCGCCTCATCGACGTAGCCTTTGTCGGTGCCAAGCTCCAGAAATGCGGAGTTGCCTTGCAGGAACAGATCATCTTTCCGATAGCGTACATTACCCTGTGCGTCTACGGTGTCCTTGGGCTTGTCATAGGTGGCGTTGTCGGCCTCTAATTGCTGATTAGAACGTCGTACCATCACGTCGCCGCGAAACTTGAAGGTCTCGTTGCGGATGACTTCACTCTCATCGGCATCCAAATACGTGGCTTGGTCGTTGCTATCCACAACCGGCCCGGTGGCATGAGCATGTCCCGGTTCACCACACAATTCCCACTCCGCACTCAGCAGGGCCGCAGGCAGGGTGGGCGCGGCCTGGGCCGAATGCCAAACCGTCAGACTTAGCAGGGTAAGGGGGAGTAATTGCTTGAAGTGCACGTTATTTAGCTTAGAGTTTGCAGTCATTATGAATTATGAATCGGGTAGCTTCCGGTGCAAAAACGGCTGTTTCTTGTCCAACCGCACGGTAGCTTGTTTTTCACAGGTGTCTAAAATCGCATAGAATGGCTTTTTCTTCAATCTTTTATCCCGATGGCAGGTAGATTTTGACCAAGATGCCCAAAAAATATCTACTCATTTTGTTGCTGGGCATTGGTTTGGCTGTGGTACTACTGGTTTGGACCAAACCCACGCGACAGGCTGATTTGAAAGAAACACCGCCCACACACGTGGCCGTAACTGAGGTCAAGACCCAGGATATTGTCGCTATCGACACGGTGACGGGGCGCTTACAGGCCTCGCGCAAGGCCGTGTTGCAGTTTGAGCTGGCCGGGCAGATCGCGGAGCGCAAGGTGGAGCCGGGACAGCACGTTGAGGCGGGGCAGGTCTTGCTGACCCTGTCCGCCGGCGATTATGAAGACGCGCTTGCCGAGGCCAAGGCCCAGTTCGAACAGGAGCGTGCGGGTGGTGCGCGTGATCGCCAATTACTGATCTTGGCCGAGCGCGAAAAAGGCTTGCAGGCGCAGGCCGTGGAGCGGCTTGAACGCCTGGGCCGCGCCGCGCTGGCATCCAAGTCGCAGGCCGATGAGGCGCGCGCGCGCCTGCTGCAACTGCAAGCCGATGAGGCGCGTCTGCGCTATAGCGTGGACACTGCACAGGCCACTATCCGGCAGCGTGAGGCCGCAGTGAGCCGCGCCGCGCGCAATCTGGAACGCACCCGTTTGAAGGCACCGTTCGGCGGTACCGTCAATGCGGCCCATGTGCAGGCCGGTGATTTCGTCACGCCGACGACCCCGGTCGTGGAGCTGCTCAACGTCGAACAACTCGATCTGTATGCCGAGGTAACCGGCATTACCGTGGCGGCCTTGACGTTGGGCCAGAAGGTGAAGGTGCGCGTGGAGGCTCAAGATGCGTCCGGCGAAACCGTGGGCGAGGTGGTGGCCTTGCAGCCCGACCCGAACCTGACCACGCACACGCATTCCGTGCGGCTGCGGGTGCCGGGTGAAGGCCTGCTGCCCGGTGCGCTGGCCGTGGTCGAACTGCCGCTGCGACCGTTGCGCAATGCCCTGATCGTGCCGGTGTCCGCCGTTGAGCTGGACGAGGGGCGCGCTTATGTGTTCGCCGTGCGGGCTGGCAGCGCCCGGCGCACCGAGGTCAAGCTCGGTATGCGTGTTGGAGAGGTGCAGGTGATCGTTGCGGGTATGCAGGTCGGGGATAAAATAGTGGCGCGGGATGTAGCAGCGCTGGCCGACGGCGAGCGTGTGGTGGCCGAACGATAACGCCATGTTCATGATCCGCTTTGCCCTGAATAATCCGCTGCTCGCCAATCTTCTGGTGGTGCTGATTGTGCTGGCCGGCTTGCTGAGTTGGTCGGCCATGCCGCAGGAGATGTTCCCTGTGGTGGAACTGGATAAGGTGCGCATCACCACGGTATTCAAAGGTGCCTCGCCGGAGGAGGTGGAGCGCCAGGTAACGCAGCCTATCGAGGATGAGTTCGACGGCATCGCCGACATCGACGAGATCAGCTCGGCCAGCAGCGAGGGCGTGTCGAACATCATCATCAAGTTCAAGCCCGGCACTAACGTCGACGATTTTCTGCGCGAGGCGCGCGATGCCCTGGACCGTGTCACCGATCTTCCAGAGGCCGCCGAGAAACCCGAGCTGGTGCGGCTCAAGACACGCTTCCCGGTGCTCAGCCTGGCGCTGTACGGCGACGTGGCCAATAGTTATCTGGTCGATCTCGCCGATAACATGAAGCCACGCCTGCTGCAAATCCCCGGCGTGGCCAGCGTGGGAGTGGCGGGGGAGCGCGACTGGGAGTTATGGGTCATCGCCGATCCGCACAAACTTGCCGCGCTGGGCGTGCCGCTGAGCGCCGTCAACAATGCGCTGCGCACTAATCTGCGCGATCTGCCGGGTGGTTCGATCAAGGCCGCCGAGGGCGATATTTTACTGCGCGGCATGGGCATCACGCCGGAGCCCGTCCAGGTGGAAAATATCGTGGTGCGACGCAATGAGCAGGGCGGCACCCTCTTGCTGGGACAAGTCGCGCACGTCGAGCGACGTCTGGAAGATGCGAAGACGCTGGGCCGCTTTAACGGCAAGCCCTCGATTAATCTCACCATTAACAAGACCACAGATTCCTCCACTATCGAAGTGTCGCAGCGCGTGCATGCGTTTGCCGTCGATCTGCGCAAGGAGTTGCCTGTCGGCGTGCAGGTGGGATTGTTCTCCGATCTTTCGCGGTTCGTCAAGGAGCGCCTTGAGGTGCTGCAGTCTTCGGGGCTGGTCGGCCTGATCCTGGTATTGATTACGCTGTATCTATTCCTCAACTCGCGCGTGGCCGTCGTCGCCGCGATGGGTATTCCGGTGGGTTTCATGTTTGCCATGATCCTTCTGAGCCAGTTGGGCTACACCATCAATATGATCTCCATGTTTGCCTTTCTGGTGGTATTGGGACGGCTGGTGGACGATTCAATCATCGTCACGGAAAATATCTACCGGCATTTGGAGGCGGGAGACACACCGCAGCTTGCGGCGGAGCGGGGCGCGCGGGAGATTTACTGGCCGGTGGTGGCATCCACCTTTACCACCATCGCCGCCTTCCTGCCCATGTTCGCCATCGGCGGCACCATGGGCGCGTTTATTGCCGTGATCCCGGTGGTCGTCAGTCTGGCGCTGTTTGGCTCGCTATTAGAGGCCTTCGCTATCCTGCCCACGCAGGCCGCTTATCTGCTGCGCGTGAAAAAACACGAGCCCCAGCGCCGCTGGATTGACTGGGGCGCGTTGCTGAACCGTTATCTGAATTTTCTGCGCTGGTCGATGAAGAATCGTTATTTTGTGACGCTCGCCACCTTCGGTATTCTGCTCATCAGTCTCACTTACGCGGGCACGCGCATGCAGTTCGAATTGTTTGGGCGCGTGGAGAGTACGCAGTTTTATGTCAATGCCGAGGCACCGATTACCTATCGCCTCGAAGACACCACGGCGCTTGCCGCGCGCATGGAAAATATCATTCTCAAAAAATTGCACAAGGACGAGCTGAACACCCTGCAAACCAATATTGGTATCAGCATGACCGACTTCACCCGCGTGCGCTTCGGCAGCAACTATATGCAGTTCATCGTTGATCTGAATAAACAGGCTCCTCAGGGCTTCATCGAGGCCTGGGTCGCACCGCTCACGCATCTGAATTTTCATCCCGAGCACGGCACGCGCGAGCGCGGCTCCGAGACCATTATCAGCGAGATTCAAACGGCCTTGCAGTCCGTGCCCGGTGTGCAGCGTCTCTCTATCCTGCGCCCGCAGGGTGGGCCGGCGGGAGCGGACATCGAGATAGGCGTGACCGGCCCGGACATACAGGTATTAGGTAAGTTAGCGCG
>JAYSPZ010000053.1:0-2717 GCA_043721815.1 Gammaproteobacteria bacterium
ACCGCTGCGACTTTTTGCGCGGGCATACGCAGCACGGGGAACCCTGGCAGTGCCCATAGCCAGCGCAACAGGAAAAATGCGATGCCCGCGATGAGGCCGATATTCATCCCGGAGATTGCGATCAGGTGCGTGGTGCCGGTGCGCTGCAACACATCCCATTGCGTATCGGAGACCCCAGTCTCATCGCCATTGGCAAAGGCCGTGATGATGCCGGTAAATTCATTTCCCCCCAGGGTGGCACGGATACCCTGGCTGAGATATTGGCGAAATCGCCCAACCGGATACGAGGACGGGTCAGATGCGATCAGGCGGGGCGGTTCCGTGAGTCGCACATAGCCGGTGGCACGAATGCGCTCCTGAAAGAGTCGGCCCTCGTAATCAAAGCCACCAGGGTTTTGAAAGCCGTGTGGACGTTTAAGGCGCACCAGCAAGGCCCAGCGATCACCCACCTGGGGAATCAGTGCAGGTTGATATTGATAGAGACTGAGCTGAATCCTGCGCGGGATGTGCACTGGCCGCCCGCCCTGCCGTGCATCGGCCACATCAAATTCAAAGCGTAGGCCACGCTCGAAGCTTTTCGGGAGGTCGGCGATAAACCCCTCTATATGCACGTCCTTGCCTTCGAGCTCCGGTGCCAGACCATCCTGTAAAAGAATTCCCGCATAGAGGGTAATCCAGGCCATGCCGCCGCCGAAGAATAACACCGGTAGCAGGGCGCGCTTCCACCAGCACAAGGCAATCAGTGGGATCAACACCAGACTCCAGCCCAGGGGCGGCAGCAAGGGAAGCTGCTGCACCAGCAAAATGCCGCATAAAAACGCCAGCGCACTGATACGAATGGGTTGACCCCCCCTAGCGGAAGCAGAGCTAGCGCTGGCTGTTTAAGCTCCCGCGCTATAAACTACGGGTATGGCAAGAAAATTTTTCAAGCGCTACGCGCCGGACGCACACCAGATCCGCAATCATAAGCATTTGCAGTTTTTCGGCAAACTCTTACACAACCCTAATCTGTGGCATTTAAATCGCCGCTCGGTATCTCGTGCGGTGGCATTGGGTCTGTTCATGGCCTTTGTACCCATCCCGTTTCAAACGATACCGGCCGCCGCGCTGGCCATCATGTTCCAGTTCAACCTGCCAATTACCGTCGCCTTGGTGTGGATAACCAATCCGCTGACCATGACTCCGATTTTTTATTTCGTCTATAAACTCGGCAGTGCGATGCTAGGGCGGCCACAGCATCCGCTGTTATTTCAGCCCACTTGGGACTGGCTGATGAATGAGCTGCACTGGATTTGGCAGCCTTTCCTGCTGGGCTCTTTCACACTCGCTATTGTCTCGGCACTGGCAGGCTTTTTGCTTGTACAGGGTTTCTGGCGCCTGCACGTCATGCACGATTGGCATAAACGTAAAAGGCTGCGCCAGGCCCGCGCGGAGAATTAATATCTTGCGCGCTTAAGACGCGGAATTTTCCAGATAACGCTCGGCATCCAGTGCCGCCATGCAGCCGGTTCCGGCCGAGGTAATGGCCTGGCGATACACATGGTCCGCCACATCCCCTGCGGCAAATACCCCCGGTATGCTGGTCGCAGTGGCATTCCCGTCTAATCCGCCCTGTACCTGAATATAGCCCTGCTTCATATCGAGTTGACCCTCGAATAAGGCCGTATTCGGCTTATGGCCGATGGCGATAAATACCCCCTGCACCGCTATATCCCGGGTGCTGTTATCCGCCGTGCCTCTAATGCGCATACCGGTCACGCCCGTCGCATCGCCCAGCACCTCATCCAGCGTGGTATTCCAGGCGATGGTCACGTTGCCGTTTTTCGCCTTTTCCATCAAGTGATCGATCAGGATTTTTTCCGCCTTGAACTTATCGCGGCGATGCACAACGGTAACATTGCTGGCGATATTGGAAAGATAAAGTGCCTCTTCGACCGCAGTATTACCTCCGCCAATTACTGCGACTTTCTGGTTTTTATAGAAAAAACCATCGCAGGTCGCGCAGCCCGAGACACCCCGGCCCTTGAAGGCCTCTTCGGAGGGCAGCCCCAAATACATGGCGGCCGCACCGGTGGCGATAATCAGTGCATCGCAAGTGTAACTGCTACTATCGCCGGTGAGCAGGAACGGGTGCCGCGTGAGATCAGCCTTGTTGATATGGTCGAAGACGATCTCGGTGTTGAAGCGCTCGGCGTGACGGCGCATGCGCTCCATCAGGGCAGGGCCTTGCAAGCCCTCCACATCGCCGGGCCAATTATCCACATCGGTCGTGGTCATGAGCTGACCGCCTTGCTCAATACCGGTGATGAGCACGGGGTTCAGGTTGGCGCGTGCCGCATAAAGCGCGGCGGTGTAGCCAGCGGGGCCGGAGCCCAGGATCAGCAGGCGGCAATGTTTAGGATCATTCATGATGGTGATTTTGGCCTGGCAAATTGCCCATGATAAACGCGAACAGCGGGTAATTTCCAATATTCATGGCTAAACCTCGAATTAGGCAAACCAGTTTATATCACGATAGTATTATCGTACGGGAGCTATAAGGGTTGTCGCAAAAGAGCAGGTTCTGAGTTCAGCCAAATCGTGCGAGGGTTTTTTTATGCAAATTTTTCGCACCAAGCCGAGCGCAGCGGACGATTTTTGCGCCGTTACCATGAAGCGCTGCCTGAGTGCCTTTGACTTAACCCTGCTCGGCATCGGCTGCATCATCGGTACCGGCA
>JAYSPZ010000054.1:0-3721 GCA_043721815.1 Gammaproteobacteria bacterium
GCGAGATTCACATCCAGCATCATCACCACGAACAGGAATAACACCATGACAGCGCCGACATAAACCAACACCAGGGTAATCGCCAGAAACTCCGCCTCGAGCAACAGCCACACGGCCGCGCTGGTGAAAAACGCGAGCACCAGAAACAGCGCCGCATGCACCGGGTTGCGCACGGTAATTACCATGAGCGCCGACAGCACGAGAACCGTCGCGAAGATATAAAATATGATTTGATCTGGAGCCATGTAGATTTAGGTTTATAAAATGCTGTGCATAATGAACTTAATAACTGTCATAAAAACCACCGAGCGTGCGAAATAGGCGCTGGGCATAACTGCTACGGTCGTTGCTGCGTGCTGTTACCGATAGCGGGCATCCTCGGCGCGGTCGGCGGCGATCTCTTTCTCAAGCCGGTCACCGTGCGCCATTAGCTGCTCTTTATTGATAATGTTGTCGCCCCTTTTTTCAAAATGAAAATCCAGCACGCGCGTCTCGACGATGGCATCAACCGGGCAGGACTCCTCGCAGAAACCGCAGTAGATACACTTGAACAGGTCGATGTCATAGCGCGTGGTACGGCGCGTGCCGTCTTCGCGCTGCTCGGATTCTATCGTAATACAGGCCGCCGGGCACACCGCCTCACACAGCTTGCAGGCAATACAACGCTCCTCGCCGTTCGGATAGCGACGCAAGGCATGTAGCCCGCGAAAGCGATTAGACTGCGGCGTGGTTTCCTCGGGGAATTGCACGGTTATCTTTTTACGGAACAAATAGCCACCCGTGAGCTTCAAGCCCTTCAGGAGCTCCCACAGAAACAGGCTCTTGATGTAATTGATGATCGTGTTCATGGCGCTAATCAAACCACCAAGGCAATTTATAAAGCACGGCCAAGCCGACCAGCAACAGCCACACGATAGTGATCGGGATAAACACCTTCCAGCCCAGGCGCATGATCTGGTCGTAGCGATAGCGCGGGAAGGTGGCGCGGAACCAGAGGAACAAGAACAGCAGCACGGCGATTTTCAGAAACAGCCAGACGATACCCGGCATCCAGGCAAAGACACCTTCCAGTATAGGTATGCCTTGAAACGGCGACAACCAGCCGCCCAAAAACATCAGCGCGGCCAGGGTGGATACCAGGATCATGTTGGCGTATTCGGCCAGGAAAAATACCGCAAAGGTAATACCCGAATATTCTACGTGGAAACCGGCGACGATCTCGGACTCACCCTCAGCGACATCGAAGGGTGCGCGATTGGTCTCCGCCACGCCGGAAATAAAGTAGATCAAGAACAGCGGGAGCAAGGGCAGCCAGAACCAGTGCATCAAACTGCCCTGCTGGGCATCAACAACCTGCCCCAGATTCAGGCTGCCTGCGGCTATCAAAACGCTCACAAGTGCGAAGCCCATGGCAATCTCATAAGAAACAATCTGGGCTGCGGCACGCATGGCACCGAGAAAGGCATATTTTGAATTAGAGGCCCACCCGGCGATGATGATGCCGTACACGCCCATGGAGGTCACCGCCAGGATATAGAGCAGGCTCGCGTCGATATTGGCGATCACCAGTGTGGGGTCGAAGGGTACGACGGCCCAGGCCAACAGCGCGGGGGCAAGAGCTAAAACAGGACCCAAAACAAACAGCGCACGATTTGCCCCGGTTGGGACAATGACCTCCTTCATCAACAATTTTATGCCGTCGGCAATGGGCTGTAGCAAACCGCGCGGACCGACACGGTTGGGCCCGATACGCGCCTGGATATAGCCGATTACCTTGCGCTCGGCCAGGGTAAGGTAGGCCACGGTCAGTGACAACGGGATAACCAGCATTAAAATCTTGATGACGATGCGCAGGGCCTCGGGTGTTTGTCCCCATAGCAATTGCAGTTGGCTAAGCATCGTTCACCTGCATTGCCGCGCTGACATTGCTATTTACACGCCTCACGATAACAGGCCCGAAGCCGGTGCCTAGCGTGCGTGTTTCATGCAGGCCCGCAGGGATCAGCACACAGTCATCCGGGATCCGGCTGTCGATTACCACGGGCAGGCTTGCCGTCGCGTCTTCCTGCTCCGCCACGGCCCAATCGCCATCGGACAATCCCAGGCGTGCCGCCAGAGCCGCATTGAGATAAACAGCCGCAGGACGCGCCGCTGCGGTCTTTTGCAGCGCATCGGCATGCCGCACCAGGCTGTCCACGGCATACGGCGGAACATCGGCGATACGCGTAAGCCCGGTGGGTGCGTAACCTACGTCTGCCGGGATCTGTCCGGTGCTTGAATCTTCGGGTGCGGCCTTTGCGCGCTCCGTCGCCACCACGAAGTCGGCACGCAATTCATCGCGCACCTCGTCCGAGGAAATGTATTCAAACCCCGGCAGATTAAACAGATTACCCAGCACACGCAGCACCTTCCAGGCAGGGCGTGCCTCGTCTTGCGGCGGTACGGCTCCGGCGAAACTCTGCCACCGTCCCTCGGCGTTGACGAAGGTCCCGGAGGTCTCCGCGAAGGCAGCGATGGGCAGCATCACGTCGGCATACGACTCGATGGTTTCACTGCGGAAGGCCGTGAGCGAGACAACGAAGCTGCTCGCCATGACGGATCTCAATGCCTGCGCGGGATTGGCGCAATCAAATTCCGGTTCCACACCCATGAGCACATAGGCCTGCAATCGCTGCTTGAACATGGCATCGGCATCCAGGCCAGATTCAGCAGGCACTTGCCTCGTAGCACCTCGGTGCGGAAGTGCGCCTGCTATCCAGGCCCCCGCGCTGTTCGCCGCCTCGGGCAACGTGCCAAAGCTGGCACCTGCGGCCTTGGCGACATAGCTTGCCAGGCTGCGCAACACGGCCGATTGCGGATGCGCTATAGCTAAATTACCTAACAAAACAGCAGCTTTCTTGCCAATTTTTAAGTGTTTTGCGATGTTTAAGTGCCGTTCATCAGGCTCGACCTGGGCCAGCAATCTTTCCAGGCCGGACGGGACTCGCGTGCCGTCAAGCTGCGCCAAGGCCTTGGCCACACCGGTCAAGGCCAGCACCATGCCGACCGGACCGGCAATGATCTTTTCCTGCACCGCGAAGTGCAGATCGTAATCGATGGGATTGATAAACATCACACGTGCCCCGCGCAGCGCGGCCTTGCGCAGACGATGTGCGGCAATCGGCTGCTCGTTGCGCACGTTCGAGCCGATCAGCAACGCCGCATCGAGCTGTTCAATAGCCTCAATGGACAGGCCCAGGCCGGGATAAAGCGGTGCCGTGTGTTGATCGCTGAAGTCCGTCTGGCGCAAGCGGTGGTCTATGTTTGCACACCCCATCCCGCGCATGAGCTTTTGCAGCAGGTACATCTCTTCGAGCGTTGCGTTCGGTGCCATGAGCGTACCGACCTGCCCTGCGTCATGATCGGCTATGACCTTCTTTAAGCCCTGCACCGTTGTCTCCAGCGCCGTCTTCCAGTCGGTCTCGTGCCAGCGCCCATCGTGCTTGAGCATAGGCGTTTGCAGGCGGTCGGCGCTGTTCAGGCCCTGATAACTGAAACGGTCACGGTCGGAAATCCACACCTCGTTGATGCTCTCATTCTCGCGCGGCACGACGCGCATCACCTTATTATCACGCACATGCAGATACAGATTGGAGCCGACCGAGTCGTGCGGTGCGATCGCCTCGCGCTGCGACATCTCCCAGGGCCGTGCAGTGTAGCGAAACGGCTTGGAAGTAAGCGC
>JAYSPZ010000055.1:0-5221 GCA_043721815.1 Gammaproteobacteria bacterium
ATAAGCACGGCACTTGCGAGCGAGCCGACTAAATAAGAAAACAGGATCAAGGTAAGATCGATCATCATAATGCCGCCATTGGAATCGCTTGTGCGGCGCGGGTCAAGTCGCGCTGATTATTCGCGTTCGATAGTATCGCTATTTTATGACTATAATTATTTACCCAAAATTACAGAGTGATGTTGGGTTGGGCTTAGAATAACAGCACCTCATCCCATTTAACCAGCGCAGGCATCACACATGGACATCATTTACTTACACGGTTTGCGCATCGACACGGTGATCGGCATTTTCGAATGGGAGCGCCGCGTTAAGCAGACCGTGATTCTCGATCTGGACATGGCCGGTGACATCCGCAAGGCGGCGGCGAGCGAAAACATCGCCGACACGCTCGATTATAAGGCCGTGGCCAAGCGCCTGACGGACTTCGTGGGCAACACGAAGTTCCAATTAGTCGAGACATTGGCCGAGCGCGTTGCCGAGCTTATCCTGACCGAGTTCAATCTTGACTGGGTGCGTCTGCGCATCAATAAAAAAGGCGCAGTGCGCGGTGCCGTTGATGTCGGGGTGCTTATCGAGCGCGCTAAGCCAGTGTCATGACGCGCGTATACGTCAGCATCGGCAGCAATATCGAACGCGAATACAATGTGCGCACCGGGCTGGCCGCGTTGCGCAAGTGCTACGGTGAGTTAATCGTATCTTCCGTTTACGAAAGCAAGGCTTGGGGGTTCGAGGGCGACAATTTTTACAATCTGGTCGTGGGCTTCGACACCGACGATGATGTGCATGTCGTCGCTACGGCCCTGCACACTATAGAAGATCAACAGGGGCGCGTGCGCAGCGGCCCGCGTTACTCAGCGCGTACGCTGGATCTGGACTTATTGCTCTACGGTGATTTAGTGCTGCGCGAGCCGGGCTTGATGCTGCCGCGCGCAGAGATTTTAAAGCACGCCTTCGTACTGTTGCCGCTTGCCGAAATAGCCGGGCAATCGCGTCACCCCCTCAACGGTCGGATGTATGCGGAATTATGGCAGGGCTTTGACCTGGTTGGCCGGGAGCTTTGGGTTGTCCCTAATCGACAGATGGTGGTCGGTAAAATGAGTTCTGTTTCGTCAAAGTAGAAAAAAGACTGTGACTCGCAAAGTCCAACATCACCCTGGCGGTGCCAGTGCCAAGTTCGTGTAGGCAGCGCAGGCTACAGACTAGCTATTGACCGTCCGTCCACCATCCACGGCGATAACTTGCCCGGTGATGTAGTCCGCGTCGCGGATCAGGAATAACACGGCCTTGGCGACATCGAGGGGCTGTCCTTGGCGCTTCAGTATGATGCGCGAGACGACACGTTGCTTGGTGACATCGTCCATATTTTCGGGCCAGATAATGGCACCCGGGGCAACGGCGTTGACGCGCACCTGCGGGCCAAGCTCGCGTGCCAGGGCCTTGGTCATCATGAGTAATCCGGCCTTGGCGGCGCTGTAAACCGGGTAGGATTTGAGCGGGCGGTCGGCATGTATATCGACCAGGTTCACGATGCAGCCGTTATGTTTGGCGAGGGTGCGCGCCGCCGCCTGCGCGATAAAAAAGGGTGCCTTCAGATTGGTCCCCATCAAGTCGTCCCAGTGGGTCTCGGTCACCGAGCCGACAGGTGTCGGGTAAAAGCTGGAGGCATTATTGATGACGGCATCGAGGTGTCCCCAGGTATTGTCGGCCTCCTGCACCATGCTGGTGATCTTGGCGGTGTCGAGCAGATCGGCCTGCACGAGCGCCACGGAGCCGGGCCGCACTTCATTGAGCCTTTCTTGCAGCACATGCGCGGCCTGCTTGGAACTGTGATAGTGGATGACGAGATTCATGCCCTGCGCGTGCAGGGTTTCGGCAATCACCGCGCCCACCCGCTGGGCCGCACCGGTAATCAAGGCTACCTTGCCGACCAGGGTCTCTGTATTATTCTGCATTTAACTCCCCTTTCCTTAGCCCGCACAGCCTAACCTAAAACGCTGCGATACTGAACGATGAATTTATGAAGCCTCGCCTGACCACGCTTGAATTGCCCCTGCCCGATGCCATAGCCCGCGCACACAGCGAACGTGTGGAGTCCTTGATTCGTGGCGAGATAGCGGCGAATGGTGGGCGTATCAGCTTTGCGCGCTATATGGAATTGGCGCTGTACGCGCCGGGTCTGGGGTATTACAGCGCGGGTGCGCGCAAATTCGGCGCAGACGGGGACTTCGTCACCGCCCCGGAAATTTCACCCTTGTTTGCGCATTGCGTGGCGCGCCAGTGTGAACAGGTTTTGCGCGCGCTTGGGCAAGCAGACATCCTGGAGGTCGGTGCGGGCTCCGGGATTATGGCCGGTGATATTTTGCGCGCGCTGGAGCAGCAAGATTGCCTGCCGAAATATTATTACATCCTTGAGGTGAGCGCCGAGCTGCGCGAACGCCAATACGCAACGCTGAAAAGAGAAATCCCCGCCCTGCTGGGGCGCGTCTCGTGGCTCGATACCCTGCCCTCATCGGGCTGGCGCGGTGTGATCGTGGCAAATGAATTACTCGATGCCATGCCCGTGCACCGTTTTCAGATCAAACAGAACGGCGTGCGCGAATTGTGCGTCGCAGGGCAGGATAATAAATTTGTCTGGCAGGACGCGGCCCTGACCGATCCTGCCCTGACCGCGTGCATCGAGGCCATCGAAAAAGATTTAAGCGATCACGGAGCAGGGCTTGCGCCCGGTTATGAATCCGAGATCAACCTTGCTGCCACCGCCTGGATACACAGCATCGCCGCCATACTCGAGGCGGGGCTGTTGTTGATTGTGGATTATGGCTACCCGCGCCATGAGTATTACTATGCGCAGCGTTCGAGCGGCACATTGATGTGCCATTATCGCCATCGTGCCCATGCCGATCCCCTGATCCTGCCCGGCCTGCAGGATATTACTGCGCACATCGATTTCACCGCGCTTGCCGAGGCGGCAGACGCAGCAGGATTAGCGGTGGCGGGGTACACTACGCAGGCGGCATTTTTACTCGCCTGCGGGATAGCCGAGCTGGCGGCGGAGCTTGATTCCGAAGATATACGGGCGCGCGTGACGCGTGCCCAACAGATCAAAAAATTGACCCTGCCCAGCGAAATGGGTGAGCTGTTCAAGGTTATCGCTTTAACGCGCACTATTGATATGCCGCTGTTAGGATTTAATTTGCAGGACTTGCGCGGGCGCTTGTAGCTGCGGTCGCTTCAAAGGCCTTGTGATTTAAGGCGATTATCCTTATGTTAGTCCCAAGTCCACGGACGCTTGCATTGCCCTGTTGCTAACGGGCAGGCAAAAAGGAATTTGCTTCACGATAGGTTCACGATTTCGTCAACGTACGAGTCATAAATTTAACGAACGATCCCCAGGAGAACGCTATGCGCAATGGGTTATTAATCGCGGTATTGCTACTCACTTCCTTATTAAACGGTTGCGGCTACAACACGCTGGTATCGAGCGATGAACAAGTCAAAGCGGCGTGGTCGGAAGTGGTGAATCAGTACCAACGTCGCGCCGATCTCGTTCCAAATCTGGTCAACACCGTGAAAGGTTTCGCCGCGCAGGAGAAAGAGGTGCTGGCTCAGGTGACCAATGCGCGTGCGCGTGTCGGTTCCATACAAGCAACACCGGAGCTGCTTAACGACGAGCAGGCCTTCGCTAAATTTCAGGCCGCGCAGGGCGAATTAACGAGCGCCTTGTCGCGTTTATTGGTGGTGTCGGAAAATTATCCGCAGTTGCGTTCCAGCGACCTGTTCCGCGATTTACAGGCGCAACTCGAAGGCACGGAGAACCGTATCACCGTGGCGCGCAACCGCTACATCCAGGCGGTGCAGGGTTACAATGTATCGGTGCGCTCCTTCCCCGATAATTTCACCGCGATGATATTCGGATTCAAGGTCAAGCCGAGTTTCACGGTAGAAAATGAAAAGGCCATTGCCACGCCACCCACGGTGGATTTTTCAGCGCCCGCTAAACCGTAATGTCTAAAGCCCGGACTGCCCTTTTATTGCTCAGCCTGTTATTTGCGGCGGCGCAGGCCGATGTGCCTGTGCCACCGCTCACTGCGCGGGTCACCGATTTGACCGCAACGCTCTCCGCGTCACAAAAAGACGAACTGGAGCGTGCGCTACAGACCTTCGAGGAAAAAAAGGGCAGCCAGATTGCGGTGCTCATCGTGCCCACCACACAGCCGGAGGCGATAGAGCAATATGCCATCCGCGTGGTGGAAAAATGGAAGCTCGGCCGCAAGGGCATTGATGATGGCGCGTTACTGTTGATCGCCAAAGACGACCGCGCACTGCGCGTTGAGGTCGGTTACGGCCTGGAAGGCGCGCTCAACGATGCCACGGCCAAGCGCATTATCGCCGAGATCATCACGCCGCGTTTTCAACAGAGAGATTTTTTCGGTGGCATCCAGGCCGGTGTGCAGGCCATGATAAATATCGTTAATGGCGAACCCTTACCGGAGTCCTCCACAAGGCCCTTCACAGACAACGCCTCCGTCGGACAACTGCTGCCCTTGGCCTTCCTATTGGCCTTTATTGTCGCGCCGCTGTTGCGTGGCATGATCGGCCGTTTCCCCGCCGGTCTCGCAACCGGTGCTATTGCATCGGGAATTATCTGGTTATTTGCAGGTTCATTATTCATCGCGCTGGTCATCGGCATCCTGGCCTTTCTGTTTAGCCTGTTTAGCGGAATCGGTTCGGGCAGAGGTGGTTATTACGGGGGTGGATTCGGGCGAGGCGGCGGTCTGGGCGGTGGAGGGTTTAGCGGTGGGGGTGGTGGATTTGGTGGTGGCGGTGCATCGGGGAGATGGTGATGGAAATATTGCGCTGGCTTAAACATCTCAGCCATGGACGTTGGCATCTGCGACACACTTTTCCAGCGGCTACCTTGCAGGCGGTTGAGGCTGCGATCCGCGAGGCGGAGAGCACGCACCATGGGCAAATCCGTTTTGCCGTGGAGGCCGCGCTCGACATCGGCCCGCTGTGCAGAAACCAAGCCGCGCGTGAACGCGCCATTGAGGTATTTTCCCGCTTGCGCGTCTGGGATACCGAACACAACAACGGCGTGCTGATTTATTTGCTGCTCGCTGACCGCGATGTCGAGATCATCGCCGACCGTGGTGTGTATGCGCGTGTAGGGCAGCAGGGCTGGGAGTCTATCTGCCGCGACATGGAGGCGGAATTTCGC
>JAYSPZ010000056.1:0-2253 GCA_043721815.1 Gammaproteobacteria bacterium
CTCGTGAACAACTTCGTGCTGGTCAAATTCCTGGGGCTGTGTCCGTTCATGGGCGTGTCGCGCAAGCTCGAGACCTCGACCGGCATGGCCTTGGCAACCACATTTGTGCTGACCTTATCTTCGGTGTGCAGCTATCTCGCCAATCAATATTTATTGCTGCCCTTGGGACTGGAATATCTGCGCACCATTACCTTTATTCTCGTCATTGCCGTGGTCGTGCAATTCACCGAGATGGTCGTACACAAGACCAGTCCGCTGCTTTACCAGGTGCTCGGAATTTTTCTGCCCTTGATTACGACCAATTGCGCGGTGCTCGGTGTAGCCCTGCTGAATGTGCAGGAGCAGCACGGATTTTTACAATCCGCCGTCTATGGCTTTGGTGCCGCGCTGGGATTTTCCCTGGTACTGATCCTGTTCGCCGCCCTGCGTGAACGCATTATCGTGGCGGACGTGCCGGTCGCCTTCCGCGGCCCGGCCATTGCGCTCATTACCGCCGGACTCATGTCGCTGGCCTTCATGGGCTTTTCAGGATTGATTAAAGTCTGACATGCTGAACGCAATCCTTGCCTTGACGATTCTGGCCACCGTATTCGGGCTCTTGCTCGGTTATGTGGCGGTGCGCTTCAAGGTGGAAGGCGATCCACTGGTGGACAAGGTGGATGCGATCCTGCCACAGACACAATGCGGCCAGTGCAGTTTCCCCGGCTGTCGTCCGTATGCCACGGCTATCGCCAAGGGCGAGGCGGATATTAATCAGTGTCCGCCCGGTGGCGAGGCCACCATCGCCGCGCTCGCCGAGCTGTTGGGGCGCGAACCCAAACCGCTCAATGCCGAGCACGGGGCAATAAAACCCAAGCTGATCGCCATCATCGACGAGGCGCGCTGCATCGGCTGCACCTTGTGCATCCAGGCCTGTCCGGTCGATGCCATCCTCGGCACCACCAAGCAAATGCACACGGTTATCCGCAACGAATGCACCGGCTGCGAATTGTGCCTCGCGCCGTGCCCCGTAGACTGCATCGACATGATCCCGATCGAGGAGACTATCGGCACCTGGAAGTGGCCTTACCCCGAAAATCAACAAGGCACGCTCAGGACATATGGCTGATGTCTAAACTGTGGCGCTTTCCTGGGGGGCTGTGCTTAGCGGCGAATAAAAGCGCATCGACTCTGCTGCCGGTGATGTCGGCGCTTCTGCCCGCGCGGCTGGTCTTGCCCTTGCAGCAACACATTGGGATGCCGGCCAAGCCACTGGTCGGCATCGGCGATTCCGTATTAAAGGGACAGATGATCGCCAAGGCCGAGGGTTATGTCAGCGCCCCGCTGCACGCATCAAGTTCCGGCACTGTTGTCGACATCGGCGCGCACCCCGTGCCGCACCGCTCCAGCCTGAGTGCACCTTGTATCGTGATCGAAACGGACGGGCGTGATGAGTGGATAGAACATCCGGCAATAGAACATTACACGCGGCTAGCCCCCAGTGCCCTGCGCAACATCATCCGCGAGGCGGGCATCGTCGGGCTCGGCGGGGCCGGTTTTCCCACCTTCATTAAACTCAACCCCGGCCCGGCCGCGAAGATCGATACGCTGATCCTCAACGGCGTCGAATGCGAGCCGTACATCAGTTGCGATGACATGCTGATGCGCGAGCACCCCGAGGAGCTCATCGCCGGGCTTTGTATCATGCGTCATGCCTTGCAGGCACGCGAATGCGTCATCGCCCTCGAGGACAATAAACCCGAGGCCACCGATGCTCTGGCGCGCGTGCTGCACGATCTGAAACTCAAAGACGTACGCTTGGAGATCGTGCCCACACGGTATCCGGCGGGCGGCGAAAAACAATTGGTGCGGGTACTCACCGGCAAGGAGGTACCTAGCAATGGTTTGCCCCTGCACATCGGCATCGTGTGCCAAAATGTGGCCACAGCGGTGGCCGTGTATCGCGCCATTACGCACGGAGAGCCGCTGATTTCACGTTACGTTACCGTCACCGGCCACGGCATCAAACAAGCTCGTAATCTTGATGTGCGGCTGGGCACACCGATGCGCGAACTTGTCGAACAATGCGGCGGTGATCCGGCCAGCGGCGATCAATTCTTGATGGGCGGACCGATGATGGGCTTTGCAATTCAGGATCTTGCCGCGCCGGTTATTAAAACGACCAATTGCATCCTGGCGCAGCCTAATCTCACGCTTGCCAAGCCGCCCCCCCTGCCCTGTATACGCTGCGGCGCATGCGCCGATGTATGCCCG
>JAYSPZ010000057.1:0-4245 GCA_043721815.1 Gammaproteobacteria bacterium
GCAACTTCTTCCACTCCGCGTGCAATCTGTTGCGCCATCTGCGCCACGCCGCCGTAGCGGCTGTAGTAAATAATGAGTATATCTGCCATGTTTTTTGCCTTGACTGTCCAGGATGCGGGTGCTAATTTCGAGCATCAAAATATACCACGGCCTACCTCTTCGACTTCAACTTTATAAAAATTTTGATTGCCAGTAATGGGTATGAAATTATGAATTTCGCAAAGTGTTTCGGCCTGGTGCTTGTCACTACTGGTATTGCGGCCGGATGTACCACCATTCCTACGCAGGAGATGAGCGATGCACGCCAGGCCGTTCAGGCCGCGCGTGAGCTTGGTGCCACCCTGCATGCGCCGGATAATTTGAATAACGCGGAAGAACATTTAACGGAAGCAACCAAGGCCCTTAATGCGGGCTATTTTAATGAGGCACGCGAACGTGCTATTGCCGCGAAATCCGAGGCCGTCAAGGCACGTGATAATACCCTCCGGACCAGCAGGTACCTTAAGCGCTAACAAAACAAACAGCAACTACAAGCCCAGCCAAATCCAGAGTGCATCAGTTTGGGACGAGGTACACGCTCACCCCCATCCCCGCCTTCCCCCATCAAAGGGGGAAGGGGTACCCCCATTAAGCCAAATCTATTTAATCAAATCACGCACAAACGGTATGGTCAAGCGGCGTTGCGCGGCGAGCGAGGCGAGATCGAGGCGCTGCAATAATTCAAACAGGCCGGGCATATCGCGTGGACAGCGCCGTAACAGGAAACGCGCAACATCATCCGGCAACTCAATTCCTCGGCCGTGCGCGCGCAGCGACAAGGCGGCTATTTTTTCTTCCTCGTTAAGCGCGTGAAGCTGCAACACCAATCCCCAACTCAAACGCGAACTCAAGTCCGCCAACTTCAAATCCACGACGCGCGGCGCGGCATTCCCGCTCATGATTAAGGGTGTCGCAGTTTCCCGTACACGGTTATAAAAATGAAACAACGCGGCCTCCCATTCAGGGTGTGCCGCGATGGCCTGAATATCGTCGATGCAAACAAGCGCGAGATGTTCTAAACCCGCCAGCACTTCAGGGGAGACTTGATCGGCTTGGCCAAGCGGTAAATAGGCAGATGTGGCACCCGCTGCGGAAACTTTCCGGCAGGCCGCTTGAAGTAAGTGGGTTTTGCCAGTGCCGGGGGCACCCCATATATAAACAAACTGCTGTTTTGTGTCAGTGATGTCGTGCAGGGTTTGCACGACTTCGCGGTTGGAACCGGAAAAATAATTCGCAAAGCTGGCACCGTCGCGCAGCCCGATGCTCAACGGCAATTGCATCAATCAATTCTCGATATTTTGGGCGGCTGCGGTTCGTACAATTCGCTTTTGACGTAACGCTCATGAACATAACCCAACAGCACGCGCACGATCGCAGCTACGGGCAAGGCGAGCAACACGCCGAAAAAGCCGAAGAGCTGCCCGCCTGCCAGCACCGCGAAAATCACGGCGACGGGATGCAGACCGATGCGGCCGCCTATCAACAAGGGAACCAGAATAAAGCCCTCGATAAGCTGGCCGATGCCGAACACGATCAGGACATAAACGAGGGCTAAAACATCCTGAAATTGCACGAGGGCGGCAACGCTGGCCAATAAAAGTCCCACGAAAAAACCCAGATACGGCACGAAGCTCAACAGGCCGGCGATCATGCCGATGAGCAGGGCAAGATCCAATCCTACAATCGAAAGGCCTATGGAATAAACCGTGCCAAGACCCACCATCACCAGCAATTGACCGCGTAGAAACGACCCCAGCACCTCATCGCTTTGCCGGGCCAGCCGCACGACCGTGTGTTCCGAGTGCGTAGGGACTAAGGCGCGCAGGGTTTCCATTAAAACATCCCAATCGCGCAGCAGATAAAACGTCACCACGGGGATCAGCATCAGGTTGATTAACCAACCGGCCACGGCCATTCCGGAATTGGAGATCGAAACCAACACATTGGCCATAATGCTGCCCGCGCGCTGCCAATTCGCGAGCAATGCACGCTGCACGCTGCCAAGATCGAAGGCCGTTTCCTTGAGTCCGAGATAACGTTGAACGCGCGGTAGCGCGGTATTCTGCACCCAATCAAGATATTCCGGCAGCTTCGCAATAAAAACCCTCAGTTGCTCTTCGAGCAGCGGCACCAGGATAATTAATAATAGCACTAGCACCAACATCAGGGCGGTGAAAACAATCGTCGCCGCTAACGTGCGCGACAGTCCCTTAGCCTCCAGGCGATCGGCCAGTGGATCGGTCATATAGGCCAGAAATCCGGCGATCAGAAAGGGCGTGAGAATCGGCGCAAGCAAATAGAGCAGGAAACCCACTACCAAGACGAACAGCAAGATCAGCCACTTTCTCGAATCAGTCACGCCCGTCTCCTTCGCGCATTGAATGCGCGGCTACCCCACGTCCATACATAGCCGATTCCGCTCATTAATGTCGTTATTAGCACAGTATAGGCCAAGCTATTTATGATCGACGACGGCAGGGGCAGCAGGCTATGGGTAAGCAGCACGCTAAATATCAACACTATCTGCGCCAGGGTATTCAGTTTGCTGGGCAAGGTGGGCGCAAAGTCGAAGCGGCCGAACCGGAAGTGGTAGACGACCGCCCCACTCACTATAACCAAATCCCTGCCTACGACCAGCACCACCAGCCACACGGGTATTTGGCTTAGCCAGCCTAGCGTTAGATAGGCGCTGACCAGCAACAATTTATCCGCAAGCGGATCCAGAATAGACCCCAGGCGGCTGCTCCAGTGATAGCGCTTCGCCAGGTAACCGTCGAGGGCATCGCTGATGCCCGCCATCGCAAACAGCAACAGGGCAAACCCATACTCCGCTTGTAGCAGAAACCACACCACCGGCGGCACCAGGAACATGCGCAACAGGCTGATAATATTTGGGATTTGATTACCGTGCATATCGCCAGGAATTGAACCGTCCACTTGGTAAGATCGTTTTTATCGGTTTGCACACCCGGCAAGCCCTGGGCGCACGTCAAGGATAACGGTAATAGACTGGAAAATCTCCTATTTGCAGTGTCTGCGGGTGCCCGATACCATAGCGCCTACGCAATGGAGCGACCCGTGATTAAAGATCAACCCCCGGCCCCAACATCGGGCCAGCCGTCAAGCAACACCCCCGTGCGCACCCCTGAATCCATATCGCTGAGCTACCGCGATGCCGGCGTCAATATCGACGCGGGGAACAGTCTGGTCGAAAAAATCAAACCCATCGCGGCCCGCACCGCACGGCCCGGCGTATTGGCAGGCTTGGGTGGATTCGGTGCCCTGTTCGAGCTACCTGTCGGACGTTATCGCCAGCCGGTACTCGTCTCCGGCACGGACGGCGTGGGCACGAAGCTGCGCCTGGCCCTGGACACCGGCAAGCACGACACCATCGGCATCGACTTAGTGGCGATGTGTGTGAACGATATTATCGTGCAGGGTGCCGAGCCATTATTTTTTCTCGATTATTATGCCAGTGGCCGACTCGATGTAGCCATTGCCTTTGATGTCATCCGCGGCATTGGGCGCGGCTGTGAGCTGGCCGGTGCCGCGCTGGTGGGCGGAGAAACTGCGGAAATGCCCGGCATGTATGAAGGTGCCGACTACGACCTGGCAGGCTTCTGTGTCGGCATCGTGGAAAAAGAGCGCATCATCGACGGTAGCCGGGTCACGGCGGGCGATGTCTTGATCGGCATGGCCTCGTCCGGCCCGCACTCGAACGGATATTCACTGATCCGCAAGATCATCGCAGTGTCGGGCGCGAGTCTCACACAGGATTTTCACGGGCAAAGCCTGGGCGAGGCCTTGCTCATCCCGACACGCATTTATGTAAAGTCCGTGCTCAAGCTGATCGAGCAAGTGCCGGTGCATGCCCTCGCGCACATTACCGGCGGCGGGCTGCTGGAGAATATTCCGCGCGTGCTGCCTGTGGGCACCGGCGCTGTACTTGATCGCGCTGCCTGGCCGCGCTCCGCGATCTTTGACTGGTTGCAGAGCCAAGGCAAGGTGTCCGACTACGAGATGCACCGCACCTTTAATTGCGGTATCGGCATGGTCGCCTGTGTGCCCGCCAGTGTAGCCGACACAGCCCTGGCATTACTGCGCGAGCAGGGCGAGCAGGCCTGGTGCATCGGCCATGTCGTGACCTCAAAATCAAGTCATGTCGAACGAGTGCTGATTCAAAATTGAAGCACGCGTGCGCGAGCC
>JAYSPZ010000058.1:0-23314 GCA_043721815.1 Gammaproteobacteria bacterium
GGTGATAGCCGAGCATCGTCATCCGGCCTGGGTCGCGCCGGCGCCGGTGGTGTTGCCTTGATTCGACATTAAACATCATAGCAATTTAAGGAGAGATATATGATGAATGACGGAATGATGAGTGGAATGGGTGGTGGGATGATTATAGGAACAATCATCGGCATTTTGGTGATCATTTTACTTGCTGTGGTCATTATAAAATCGCTGAAAAAGTGATTGTCTAAGGCATATCATCGCGACTTCTGGCTAAGTTCTTTTTTAGACATGGGCAAAGCGCTGTATCCGGCCGGCTGCGGCATAGCTTGAATTGTTTGTTACAACTAGGCATACCAGGTATAACGGTGAATCCGAACACCATGACATCTGATGCCAAACTCTATCTCGGTATCGACCTCGGCACCTCGGCCTGTCGCGCGATCGTCATTGATGCCGGCAAGGAAATACGCGCGCAATCTTCCATCACCTTGCCCCCTCCCCTACGTCGCGGCATGGAAGTCGAGCAGGCACCCGAACTTTGGTGGCAAGCGGTACAAACAGCACTGCGTGATTTATTTCGGAATATTCCGGCTGAAAATATTTGCGCCCTAGCCATTGACGGCACATCGGGCACTCTATTATTAGCGGATACTCTGGGTAATCCACTACGACCGGCGTTGATGTATAACGATGCACGCGCACATATAGAGGCCGCACGTATTACTGCCAGCGCACCGCAAACCAGTGCAGCGCACGGAGTGAGCGGCAGTTTGGCGAAGTTGCTTTTTTTACAGGCACAAAAAATTCCCAATGCCCATTACGTACTTAACCAGGCCGACTGGATCAGCGCAAAATTCAGCGGGCGATTGGGCGTAAGCGATGAGCAAAATTGCCTGAAGCTCGGCTTTGATCCCATCGAAGGTCGCTGGCCGGATTGGCTGGACAAACTCGGAGTGCGCCGCGACTTATTACCTCAAGTATTTCCCGCCGGCACGCCGCTAGGAAAGGTATGCGCTGACATCGCTGGAGAATTTGGATTTAATCCCGACGCGATAATCGTCGCGGGCACTACCGACAGTACTGCGGCATTTCTCGCCACTGGCGCAAGTTTACCGGGCGAGGCCGTGACTTCCCTGGGTTCAACACTGGTGCTGAAAGTTATTTCAGAGCGGCCGATATTCGCACCGCAGTATGGCGTGTACAGCCATAAGTTCGGCGAACTTTGGCTGGCCGGCGGCGGATCGAACAGCGGCGGCGCGGTATTGCGTCAATATTTCAGTCCGCAACAATTGCTGGAGATGACGCCGCGCTTGCGGCCCGATAAACCCACCGGACTTGATTATTATCCGCTACCGGTGCCAGGCGAGAGATTCCCTGTAAATAATCCGAATTTTACGCCTCGGCTCACTCCTCGCCCTGCCGATGATGTGCAATTTTTTCAAGCGCTGCTGGAAGGCATGGCGCGTATTGAGCAGCGCGGCTATGAATTATTGAAAAATCTGGGCGCGCCTTATCCGATTTCAATACGCACTGTCGGGGGCGGTGCCACAAATAAACCTTGGCAGGAAATCCGCGCTCACTTGCTGAAGGTGCCCATGATGCACACTACACGCCATGAAGCGGCCTACGGTGCAGCCTTGCTTGCTGCGCGTAGCATGGAGTTGTGTCCATAATCGCGAACTCACACTGCGAACCACCGCACGCTTGCCTGACTAACACGCCGTCGCGCCGCTATGAATACGCCTTAGCAAGGCCAGATTCAGATAGCTGTGTCCGTGCACATCCGCTCCATTAAGAACCGAAAATGGTCGTTCTGGTTCGCCCATACCGTCAATAACCAGGACCGCTTCGGTGAAGTCTTGAGCGTGGGTGTAGTCGTTTACGGTGACTACCGTGGGCAGGCCCGCCTGGCACGAAGATAAAAGTCCATTCCCGGAATCCTCGATGGCGATGCACTGTTCCGGCCTGAGTCGCATTTGTTGCAACGTATAAAGATAGATATCGGGTGCCGGCTTTTTCGCCGACACCATCTCACCGGCAGCAATAACCTCAAACCACGCTAGCGGGATCGGCGGTCGGACATGTTCGAACAGGGCCGTAATATTTTCCGGCGAAGTGGTGGTAGCAATTGCCAGGCGCATCCCTGTGCTGCGCGCTTCCTCCAACAGTCGTCTAACACCGGGGCGCAAGGGAATTCCACCTTGGGCCAGCAATTCGGTGTAGTAGCGATTCTTCTGTTTGTGCAAGTGTCTGATAAAGGTGTCACGATCAGTGCCTTGTTGAAAACCTGTTTGGTAATTATCAAGGTAGTGCTGGATACGTTCCTTTCCACCCGTCACACTCAGCAGCTCCCCGTACAAGGGGATATTCCAATCCCAGTCCAAACCGGCCGCCGCAAAGGCACGATTAAAGGCAATGCGATGACCGTCGCGCTCCGTATCAGCCAAGGTACCATCGACATCGAAAATTAATGCAGCCAATTCACTCATCATGTATTTTTCCAAGTATAGGTAGGCTGAGGCAGCTTACAAACAGGTCGTAATGATACCCGACTTATGTCCCACCAGTACCGTTGTTAATATGACCTTTGGTGACAACTTTTATTAAGGAAAACAAGCACCCTGCGCTATTCAGAGCCGCTGTGGTAAGGCTCCACAAAGCTGATATTTATTGCTTTGAACGTTGATTTCTTGTATAAATGTCAACTTATTTTTGCTGCATTAAAGCAGGAGATGGAGATGTCGGTAACAAAAATTAATGCCTCAAGAACAGGCGCATTAGACTTCACTCCCTACAAGGAAAAGAAGGGTGAAGATTATATGGATGACAGGCAGGTCGAACATTTCCGCAAGATCTTGATGGCGTGGAAGCGGGAGTTGATGGAAGAAGTAGATCGTACCGTCCACACCATGCAGGATGAGGCTATTAATTACCCCGATCCTAACGACCGAGCCAGCCAGGAATCCGAGATCACGATGGAACTGCGCGCCCGCGACCGCGAGCGCAAACTCATCAAGAAGATCGACGAGTCACTGGTTCATCTTGACATGGGTGATTATGGATACTGTGAGGTCTGCGGAATCGAGATCGGTATTCGCCGCCTGGAGGCAAGGCCCACGGCCAGCCAGTGCATCGACTGTAAAATCCTGGATGAAATCCGCGAGAAGCAAATGGTGTAATGTCATATATCGTAGTCGGCTTACTCACCCCGGCCAGCTAAATTCAATTTAAAACCCCACCCTGATCTTAAGCGGACAGCACCCTACTCCGCCGTTGCCAACGCATATTTCGTGCAGTTTTCGTACACGCGCAAGCTGTTCTCGTTTGCAAAATTCAGGATGTAGTCGTACGCGGCAGGGTCTTTCTCGTGCAATGCCTTGTCCACGACCAGACATTTTTCGCCGTTAATTACACCCGGCTGAGCCTCCTTGGAATATTGCAGGCGATGGTCAGGACCGAACACTGCCAGCGATGTTGAGATGCGCTCTACCCAATCACTAGGCCGGAATTTGCGCCCATCCGTGCTGACACTCTCGATAACCAATTTACACTCATTGTTCGACATTCTATCTCCGCATCACTGATTTTTTATCCTACCTTAAGGTACAGCAATATTCATACCCAGGACAATAAAACAAGGTACTCCGCCTGCTAATGATTACAGCTTATCGTGCTGTATGACTATTTTCGTCTCCGCTTTAAGTTCGTTGACAAAATTTTGGTATTCACTTTCCGCCTTGGTACGCTGCAATTCGCGACGTAGTGCCAATCGCGCCGAGGCCTCCATGGCGGCGGGGCTACCCTCTTTCACAGAGTAGAGTGCGATGACGGCAAAGTCACCGGAGGGTAACGGCTCTCCACCTGCCGTAGGAACGACCTTGTCGGTATTTTTGACCGGCTTGGGCAGGGCAAATGCGGCCTTAACTATGCCAGGGTTTTTAACACCGATATCTTCACGCCCGATCACACCGGGCTTCACCCATTCAGTCTTGTATTCTTTAGCAATGGCCACGGGATCCTCGCCCCGACTCAGACGTTTTTGAATCACTGTCCCCACGGCACGCGCCTTGGCCTGCGCGGCGGACATCAGCAGTCTCTCGCTTATGCTCTGGCGCACCTGCTCCAAGCTACGCTCCGAGGCCTCTTTGTGTTCCTTAACGCGCAAGACCACCAGATGATTCTCGCCCAGCTCGACAGGCTCGCTGTTATAGCCCCGCACCAAGACCTCCTCGCTAAAGGCCGCCTTAATCACCTTGGCTTGGCGTGCAAGCCCGTCTGCCCCGCCCTGACGGCTAAAGAGGCCGGAGGTTTTAATCGGCAGGCCAAGCTCCTTGGCGGCGATAGTCAAGGTATCCGGGTTTTCATAGACCAGATTTGTCAAGGACTCTGATTTTTCAAAAAATAAATCCTGCGCCTTGCGTTGCGTGGCATCCTTTTCCAGAACGGCACGTACCTCCTCGAACGACTTGGTATAGGCGGGTTTAATTTCGGTTAACTTGATGATATGAAACCCGGCAGGAGTTTTTATCGGCTTACCCACCTCGCCGGGCTTTAGCGCATAAAGCGCCTGCTCGACGGCGGGGTCTAACATGCCCCTGCTAACGAACCCGAGATCACCGCCCGTGACGGCCGCCGCCTTGTCCTGGGAATTTTCTTTGGCAAGCTGCGCAAAATCACCTTTCGCCTGCAAGCGTTTGTACAGGTCGTCCGCCTTGGCGGACGCGCTGGCCAGGGCCGTGGGATCGGCTTCCTTTGCCGGTACGATCACTATTTGACTGGCATGCCGCTGTTCTTCGACGGCGAAACCGGCACGCTGCTCTTCGTAAAGTTTACGCAACTCCGCTTCGTCGGATTTACTATTTTTTGCAAGATCGCTCGCGGAGAGTTCCAGATACTCGATACTGAGCTGTTCGGGATTGACCAGATCCTTGCGATGCTCGTCATAGTATTTCTGGATGGCCGCTGCGTCGATGATAACGTCCTTTTTGAAGCTCTCCCAGGGCAGTATCAGATAGCCGATCTCACGCTGTTGGTTCTTGATGCGGATGGCCTCGTCCAATTCGCTTTGCGTGACCAGGCTCATGCTGGTGATGCCGGCATTCAATTGATCCGTGAGTACACCGTAGCGCACCCGCGCCTCGAATCCCTCCGGTGTCAGACCGATCCTGCGTAATTGCTCCACAAAGACCGCCTTGGAAAACTTTCCATTTTCCTGGAATTCCGGCATGGACTGAATCTGGCCGGCAAGCTGGGCATTGCTGATGCGCAAGCCAAGCTCATCAGTGGATTGGTGCAATACCTGTTCTGTGACCAGGCTATTAAGGACGCTCTGCTTGATACTTGCCTCGTCCAGTGTCTCGGAGTTATTACCCAGCAAGCCGCGCATGCGCTCGCGCTGTTGCTCATAGGCCCTTTGAAAATCTTGCTGACTGATCTTTGTGCCGCCAACACTGGCCACATTCACATCCGCATCACCGCCAACGTATTCTTGAATGCCCCACAGGGCGAAGGGAATGATGATAAGACCGATAATGGTCCAAGCCAGCCAACCATGGGCACGGTCTCGAATGGATTGCAGCATCTCGTTGATAAACCTCTAACTGAAGGAAGTCAAGGCGAAAGGAGTAACTTATAGGATTGGATAGGCCTAACGACGAATGGCGACCAACATTATCGTGCACGAACATCCACTAGAGCTTCTCGGGTGTCTGCAGGGAGTCGGGGTCGTTTATACATTACAAATAGTGGCGGAGTGGACGGGACTCGAACCCGCGACCCCCTGCGTGACAGGCAGGTATTCTAACCAACTGAACTACCACTCCTGTGGCATGCTTACTGGTGGGTGCTGAGGGGCTCGAACCCCCGACATTCGCCGTGTAAAGGCGACGCTCTACCAACTGAGCTAAGCACCCCAGCAAACTGGTTAGTTTACGGCATCCTTGAGGGCTTTGCCAGCCTTGAACGCAGGTATCTTGGAGGCCTTGATCTTGATGCTGTCGCCGGTACGCGGATTACGACCGGTGCGAGCGGCGCGCTTGCGCACCAGGAAGGTGCCAAACCCAACGAGGGTGACTTGGTCGCCCTTTTTTAGGGCCTTGGTAAGGGCAGCGATCATGGCATCGAGCGCACGCCCGGAGACTACCTTGGAGACATCGGCTGAGTCAGCTATTGCATCAATTAATTCGGATTTATTCACTTATATCTCCCCTCATTGGTTTATGAAAACAAACGGATGACACCAAACGCATTTGCTGTCGGCTTTTATACCAACTGCCCGAAACCTGTGTCAAGCAAATAGCATCTTATTTTCCGAAAAGACTTTGCAATTTATTTCACCCGCCTTGTCGGTATGTTTAGACAGCGTCTTGTACACACGGGCAATACGCCCTCAGCATTCCTTGATCCCCAAGAGCAAAAAAGCTATGAAGTCAGAATCATAGCCAAGGGACCTCTATTATGTCCAGAGGTCCGTGATACACGGGTGTATCGCTGTTTTCAATTACTAAGTAATTGAAAACGAAGAAAAGCAAAAATCATTTTTTGCTTTTTGTGCTCTGATAAGTCCCGGATGGACTTATCAGAGCTTCCCTAATGAGTTGTGAGTGGATTATCCAGATTGGACTCTACTGCTTGCTCATGCTCACCCGCATCGGCAGCCACCGTCATCTGTAGAGCCTCGGGAAGTTGCAGCAGGGCAATCTGTAATACCTCATCGATCCACTTGGCTGAGCGTATATTGATGTTATTAATAATGTTTTTGGGAATTTCCACGAGATCGCGGCGATTATCCTCCGGGATAATGACCGTCGTGATGCCGCCACGGTGCGCAGCAAGTAGCTTCTCCTTAAGCCCACCAATGGGTAAAATCTCGCCGCGCAGGGTAATTTCGCCGGTCATGGCGACATCGGCGCGTACCGGTATCCCCGTCAATGCAGACACCAGCGCGGTGCACATACCGACACCGGCGCTCGGCCCATCCTTGGGTGTTGCCCCTTCCGGTACGTGGATATGCACATCGTGCTTCTGATAAAAATCCGGATTAAGCCCCAATACCGCAGCACGGCTGCGCACCACGCTCATGGCCGCCTGAATCGACTCCTGCATGACATCGCCCAACTGTCCGGTGATGGTCATCTTGCCCTTGCCAGGCACGATGGCGGCCTCGATAGTAAGCAATTCGCCGCCCACCTCCGTCCACGCGAGCCCGGTGACCTGTCCGACCTGGTCATGCTCTTCCGCACGCCCGTAACGGAAGCGCTGTACACCTAAATATTTTTCCAGTTGGCGCGGACCAACCAGAGCCTTCTTCTTGCCGGGTTTGAGCAGGATTTCCTTAACGACCTTGCGGCAAATCTTGGAAATTTCGCGCTCGAGGTTACGTACCCCGGCCTCACGTGTGTAAAAGCGCACGATATCCCGTACTGCCCCTTCGGCGATGGAAACCTCGCTGTCTTTCAAACCGTTATTCTTTATCTGCTTGGGCACCAGGTAACGCATGGCGATATTGATCTTCTCATCCTCGGTGTAACCCGAGATGCGAATAACCTCCATGCGATCCAATAACGGGCCGGGGATATTAAGCGTGTTCGCGGTGCATACGAACATGACACCCGAGAGGTCGTAATCAACCTCCAGGTAGTGATCGTTAAAAGAATGATTCTGCTCGGGATCCAAAACCTCCAGCAGGGCAGATGACGGATCGCCGCGAAAATCCATGGCGATCTTGTCCACCTCGTCGAGCAGGAACAGGGGATTGCGGCTACCGATCTTGGCCATATTCTGAATGATCTTGCCGGGCATCGAACCGATATAGGTACGACGATGGCCGCGAATCTCCGCCTCGTCGCGCACGCCGCCCAGCGACATGCGCACAAATTTGCGGTTGGTGGCACGCGCAATCGACTGTCCCAGCGAGGTCTTACCCACCCCCGGCGGCCCCACCAGGCACAATACCGGGCCCTTGAGTTTGTTCACGCGCAGTTGCACGGCCAAATACTCAAGGATGCGCTCCTTGACCTTCTCCAGCCCGTAGTGATCGGCCTCGAGTATCTGCTCGGCCTTGAGCAGATCGCGTGAAATCTTGGTCTGTTTTTTCCACGGCACGCTAACCACCCAATCGATATAATTGCGCACCACGGTGGCCTCGGCGGACATCGGCGACATCATCTTGAGCTTGTTCAGCTCCCCGCCTACCTTGGTCTTGGCCTCCTTGGACATGCCGGCCTTTTCGATCTTCTGTGTCAGCTCCTCAATCTCATTCGGCACCTCATCAAGCTCGCCAAGTTCTTTCTGAATCGCCTTCATTTGCTCATTAAGAAAATATTCACGCTGATTCTTTTCCATCTGACGCTTAACACGGCCACGGATGCGCTTTTCCACCTGCAACAAATCGATCTCTGACTCCATAATGCCCATCAGATGTTCCAGGCGCGTGCGCACGTCATCCATCTCCAGGATGGCCTGCTTTTCGTCGAGCTTCAGTGTCATGTGCGCGGCCACGGTGTCGGCCAAGCGGCCCGGATCATCGATGCTGGACAGCGCGGAGAGAATTTCCGGCGGGAGTTTTTTATTCAGTTTTACGTACTGATCGAAATGCGTGAGTACCGAACGTGTCAAGGCCTCGATCTCGCGCTCGTCAATCGGTGTGGGCGTAAAGTTGACGATCTCGGCGGTGAGATAATCCTGCACGCCGGTAAAACTCACGATGCGGGCGCGCTCCGTGCCTTCGACCAGCACCTTGATGGTGCCGTCGGGTAATTTAAGCAGTTGCAGAATGCTGGACAGCGTGCCGATACGATAAATATCGTCGACCTGGGGGTCATCCAGGGCCGCGCTTTTTTGCGCCACCAGAAGAATCTGCTTGTTCCCCTCCATGGCGACCTCGAGCGCCTTAATGGATTTATCGCGACCGACAAACAGGGGAATAACCATGTGCGGGTAGACAACCACGTCGCGCAACGGCAATACCGGTGTCGACATCAGCCGGTCGTCTCTCAGTTCAGAACTATTTTCCGGGTCCATTAATGTGTCTCTTAGGTTGAAAATCGATGAACCGCAGGGCGCACGGATAATGCGCCCTGCCTCATACATGGGGACACACACGGTGTAAATCAAGAAACCCCGCCAGGGGTCATGCTAGAGTCGTGCCAGAGCAGCACGCAACATCGAACTATTCAGCAGCGGCGCGTTGCTGATCTCCGCCCTCAAAGATCATCAGCGGCTCCGACTGTCCATTGATAACGCCCGCATCCACGACCACCTTGCTGACATTTGACATGGAAGGAAGATCGTACATGGTATCAAGCAACACCCGCTCTAAAATGGAGCGCAGGCCGCGCGCACCGGTCTTGCGTTCCATGGCCTTATGCGCCACGGCACGCAAGGCATCCTCGCGGAACTCGATACCGCTGCCCTCCATCTCGAACAACTTGGTGTACTGCTTGGTGATGGCATTCTTGGGTTCGGTGAGGATACGCATCAAGGCCTCTTCATCCAATTCATCCAGCGTCGCGATCACCGGCAGGCGTCCCACGAACTCGGGGATCAGGCCGTATTTGATCAGATCTTCAGGCTCGACCGTGTGCAGGATTTCGTTTGCGCTCTTCTTGTCGTTTTTGCTCTTGATCTCGGCAGAAAATCCGATACCGCCCTTTTCCGAGCGGTCGCGGATGATCTTGTCCAGACCGGAAAACGCCCCGCCGCAGATAAATAACACATTGCGCGTGTTGACCTGCAAGAACTCCTGCTGCGGGTGCTTGCGCCCGCCCTGCGGAGGCACGGAGGCTATGGTGCCTTCGATGAGCTTCAGGAGGGCCTGCTGCACACCCTCACCCGAGACATCACGGGTGATCGAAGGGTTATCCGACTTGCGTGAAATCTTGTCGATCTCATCGATGTAAACGATGCCGGTTTGGGCCTTCTCCACATCGTACTCGGCCTTTTGCAGGAGCTTTTGGATGATGTTCTCGACATCCTCACCGACGTACCCCGCCTCGGTCAAGGTAGTCGCATCGGCGATGGCAAAGGGGACATTGAGCAGACGCGCGAGGGTCTCGGCGAGCAACGTCTTGCCCGAGCCGGTAGGCCCGACCAGCAGGATATTGCTCTTGGACAGCTCGACATCGTCCTTTTTCTGCGCGACTTCCAGGCGCTTGTAGTGATTGTACACAGCGACCGACAACACCTTCTTCGCGCCGGTCTGGCCGATGACGTATTCACTTAGTATCTGCTTGATTTCATGGGGCGTAGGTACTTTACTGCCCTTGGCCGAGGCGTACTTCTCATGCACCTCTTCGCGGATGATGTCATTGCAAAGCTCGACGCACTCATCGCAAACATAAACGGAAGGGCCCGCAATCAGTTTGCGCACCTCGTGCTGGCTCTTGCCGCAGAAGGAACAGTAGAGCAACTTGTCACCACCGTCACCCTTGCCGTGCTTGTCATCGACCATAACTTACCTCTTTGAGATCCGTGCAGCTTTCATCTTGAACTTATTGGATAGCGAACACATACACAAGTCAACCCGGCCCGGCAGAAATTTATCCGACCTTGATCTCGCGCTCGGTGAGCACGCTATCAATCAATCCGTATTCAACAGCCGCCTGACCACCCATGAAATTATCGCGTTCGGTGTCGATTTGAATTCTTTCCAGCGATTGCCCGGTGTGTTTTGACAGGATTTTATTCAGGCGTTCGCGCACCAATAAAATCTCGCGCGCATGGATGTCGATATCCGTGGCCTGACCCTGAAAGCCACCCAATGGCTGATGGATCATCAGGCGCGCATGCGGCAGACAGTAACGCTTACCCGCAGCCCCGCCGGTCAACAAAAGCGCGCCCATGCTGGCCGCCTGACCGGTACACATGGTACTGACATCCGGCTTGATGAACTGCATGGTGTCGTAGATGGCCAGCCCGGCACTCACCGAGCCGCCCGGCGAATTAATGTATAAGTGGATGTCCTTGTCCGGATTTTCCGACTCCAGGAACAGCAATTGCGCGACCACCAGATTGGCCATGTGGTCTTCGACCTGTCCGACCAGGAAAATCACGCGCTCTTTCAGCAGGCGCGAGTAAATATCGTAAGCCCGCTCGCCGCGCGCCGATTGCTCGACGACCATCGGCACTAGATTAAGACTCGTGCCGACGAGCGGCCCGCTGTTACGCTGATTATCGGTCATACTGGAGTATCCTTTTACGCTACCGTTGGCGGATTCATTAATGCGGCGAAAGTGCTGTCGATACGATTAATCTTTGCCTGCTCCAGTATCCAGTCTACCACCTGATCTTCCAGCACCAGGGACTCAATCTGCTCAAGACGCGCGGGTGAACCATAATACCATTTCAGGACTTCTTCCGGGTCTTCATACGTTGAGGCGATACCGTCCACTAAGGCACGCACCTTGGCGCCATCCACCTTGATCGCGCTGATCTTCATCAAGTCACCCATGAGCAGACCCAGTGCCACACGCCGCCGTGCAGCGGACTCGTATGGTGTATTTTGGGCGGGCAAGTCCTGTCCCCTGCGACCTTGCGCGGCCAGCTTCTCGCGCGCCTGCGCTAACAGCATCTCTGCCTCTCTGTCGACCAAGGCCTTGGGTACCTCGATCGGATTTGCCTCCAGCAGTGCATCCATAACCTGCTGTTTGAGTTTTTGCCTGATCGCCTGATCCAGCTCGCGCGTCATATTCGCCTTCACCTCAACGCGTAATTCCTCAAGGCTGCCGGACTTGACACCGAGATTACGTGCAAACTCCTCATCCACCACGGGCAACTGAGGTTCGTAGAGAGAAAGTATCTTGACGGTGTAGTGGATGGGCTTACCGGCGCGCGCCGGATCGGGGAAATCTGCGGGGAAACTATTCTGTATCTCAACATCTTCACCCGGCTTTACACCCACGAGCTTTTCCTCAATCTCCTTGGGCAGCGCACCGGCACCCAACACCACGGAGGTCTGTTGAGAATGCCCGCTCTTGGCCTCATCACCTTCAATGCGCATCTTCAGATCAATCTGGATCTGATCGTCCGGGCGCGCCTCGCGCTCCACCGGTGTCCAACTCGGGCGTTGTTTGCGCAATGTCTCGATCATTGTATCCACGTCGCTGTCGGTGATCTCGGCAACTGCTTTATCGAAACTCAGGGCGCTCAACGGGGCCAGTGAAATCTCCGGGTAGATCTCGAAGGTTGCGGTATAACCCAAACCTTTAGTCGGCTCCTCGTACAGCGTTTCGATCTTCGGGCCACCCGCAGGACGCAGGTTTTCCTGACTCAGCGCATCCTGGAAGCTGGAGCGTATCATGTCGCTCAGCACCTCCATGCGCACGCGACCGGCGTACTTACGCTCGACGACGGTGAAAGGCACCTTACCGGGACGGAATCCATCTATTTTCGCCTTGCCGGCCAGAGACTTGAGGCGATTTTTCACCTCCTGCTCGATATGCTCGGCCGGGACCTCAACGGTCATGCGGCGCTCCAGGCCTGCGGTTGTTTCAACTGAGACGTGCATCGTGTTTCCTCTTTGACATGATAGGCTTGGCGATCATTACGTTCTTAATCGCGGCGGCGTAAAACTCGAGAATAATGGTGCGAAAGGAGAGACTCGAACTCTCAAGGGTTGCCCCACTGGCACCTAAAACCAGCGCGTCTACCGATTTCGCCACTTTCGCATTGTGAGTCCGTGTGTATTGCCAGCGCATGAATTACAGCCGCATGCGGGTGCGTGGATATATTGCATTATACAGGCTTAGCAGCCTTGCACAAAAGCACAGGCTGACAGGTGCCACTGCATCAGACTGGCGAGTGTGGTTCATGTGTGTTGTGACCCGGTATAAAAATTTCTGCCCCCAGGTACCGGATTAATTTTTTTGCTGATCCTTGCCCAATGCAATCCCGCGCGTCAACTTGGGTAAGTCGCCGGTAATGCCCGTGGCGCGGCGCATGATTATGTTTTTGATGGGTGTGAGGGTATTGGTGAGTTGAAGCCCGCTGTTGCGCAACCAGCGCAGTGGCGGCAACCGGCTGCCGAATAAATGCTTGATACCTTCGAGCGCGGCGACCACCGCGAGATTGTCGCCCTTGCGCCAGCGCTCATAACGGCGTAACAGCTTGTGCGCGGCAATGTCCGTCCCTTGTTCCACGGCCTCGATCAATAGCTCAGCCAGCACGGCGGCATCCGACAGCCCCAGGTTCACCCCCTGCCCGGCCAAGGGATGAACGGTATGAGCGGCATCGCCGATGAGCGCCAAACGGGAGCGCACATACTGATCGGCATGAATCAGGCGCAAGGGGAAGCTCGCGCGCGGCCCTACGGATTCTATGCCGCCTAAACTTTTACCCCCGTCTGCCTCCAGCCCGTCCTCGCCCAGCGCACACTGTAACTCCTCCATGAAGTGCGCATCATCCAAGGCCAGCATGGACTCGGCGCGCGCCGTCGGTAACGACCAAACGATAGACGAGTAGCCGTCGGTCAGCGGTAAAAAAGCCAGCGGGCCGTCGGGTAGAAATCGCTGCCAGGCCGTCTCCTGGTGAGAATTCGCCGTCTTTACGGTTGCCACGACGGCCGTTTGTCGATAATCGTGGCCGTGGGTCGTGATGCCGGCGAGCCGCCGTACTGCGGAATCGGGGCCGTCCGCGCCGACCACCAAACAAGTCTGCACGGTACGGCCATCCCCGGTATGCAGCGTGACGTATTCAGCGGCGCTGGCCATGTCCACAATGCGTGCGGGGGCTATCCACTCGATATTGGCAAATTCCCGGCAGCGCCGGTACAAGGCCGCTTGCAGGACGCGATTTTCGACAATGTAGCCCAGCGTATCGACACCGATATCGGCGCTGTCGAAGTGAATCGCACCCGGGCCGTCGGCATCCCATACCCGCATCTCGCGAAACGAGCTGACGCGCTCGGCCAGCATAGACTCCCACGCGCCCAGGGCAGAGAAGATGCGTACCGAGCCGGAGCTTATCGCACTTACGCGCACATCGCGGCTCTCTTTCGCCCAGGCCGTCGGCGCCGCTTGAGACTCCATCACGGCGACGCGTAAGCTACTATTGCCCAAGGCACAGGCCAGCGTGGTGCCGACCACACCGCCACCTACAATCGTGACATCATAATCGGCTTGCGGATTTTTTATCATCGCGATTTCAGCTTGGGAATGCGGTCGTAGCGGCGGCATCGCGTATGGTGTAACCCGCCCGCATCCACGTCAAGAAACTTATTGCCGCCGCGCCCGCTGTTGCGCTGGCTGTTGTACTGTTAGCAGGCAGTCATTAGACTTGCCAACACTCAATCTACCCTACTATCGAATCCTTCATGCCTGCTCACATCCCCGTCGATTCCGTCGGTCTGACTATCGCACAGACCCAGGCCTTCACCGAGCCGCTGGCGCTGGAGTGCGGGCGCAGCCTGGCATCGTATGAACTCATCTATGAGACCTATGGGACGCTCAATGCCGGGCGCAGCAACGCCGTTTTGCTTTGCCATGCCTTGAGCGGCGATCATCATGCAGCGGGTTATCGCAGCCTTGAGGATAAAAAGCCGGGCTGGTGGGATGCCTGCGTCGGGCCGGGCAAGCCCATCGATTCCAATCGTTTTTTTATCGTCTCCCTGAACAACCTCGGCGGTTGCAACGGCTCCACCGGACCGACCTCAATCAACCCGGACACCGGCAAACCGTACGGCCCGGATTTTCCCGTGGTCACGGTCAAGGATTGGGTGAACAGCCAGGTGCGCCTCGCCGCGACCTTGGGAATAGAACAATGGGCCGCAGTCATCGGCGGCAGCCTGGGTGGTATGCAGGCCCTGCAATGGGCGATCGATTATCCAAATGCCCTGCGCCATGCGATCGTGATTGCCGCAGCATCGAAGCTATCCGCACAGAATATCGCCTTTAACGAGGTGGCGCGCCAAGCCATTATGTCCGACCCGGAGTTTTTTGCCGGGCGTTATTACGAACACGGCGTGGTGCCGCGGCGCGGGCTCATGCTGGCGCGCATGCTCGGCCACATCACTTATCTTTCCGACGATGCGATGGGCGCGAAATTCGGCCGCGAGCTGCGCGAGGATAAATTGAATTTCAGCTTCGATGTGGAATTCCAGGTGCAGAGTTATCTGCGCCACCAGGGCCAGGTCTTTGTAGAACGCTTTGATGCCAACACCTATTTATTAATGACCAAGGTCCTGGATTACTTTGACCCGGCGAGCGGCCACAATCATGATTTATCCGCCGCGTTTCGACCGATTAAGGCGCGCTTTTTGGTCATGTCCTTCACCAGCGATTGGCGTTTCTCCCCGGCGCGCTCGCACGAGATCGTCAAGGCCTTGCAGGACAACGGCCGCGATGTGAGCTATGCGGAGATCGTGTCGGCGGATGGGCACGACGCCTTCCTGATGCCCATCCCCAGCTATATGGAAATATTGTGCGCCTATTTGCAGCGTGTCGCGGATGAGGTGGGCGCGTGAGCTTGCGGCCCGATCTCGAGATCATCGGCGAGTGGATCGCGCCCCATAGTCGCGTGCTGGACCTGGGCTGCGGCGATGGCACGCTGCTCAGCCGCCTGCGCGCGACACGCCAGGTGACCGGCTACGGCCTGGAGATCGACAGTGCGAACATCGTCAAGTGCATCAAGGCGGGCGTGAACGTGATCCAGACCGATCTCGATGCCGGGCTGTCCGATTTCGACGCCAACTCATTCGATTACGTGATTATGTCGCAGACCCTGCAGGCCGTGTATTACCCGGAGCGCCTGCTCGATGAAATGTTGCGCGTGGGCCGTGAAGGCATCGTGACCTTCCCGAATTTCGGCCATTGGCAGTGCCGTCTGCAACTGACCCTGGGCGGGCACATGCCGGTCTCGCGTACCCTGCCCAGCGAGTGGTATAACACGCCCAATATCCACTTGTGCACCTTGCAGGATTTTGAACGGCTGTGCCGTAAAAAAGGCATTGCGATCCTGGAGCGCACGGTGGTCGATCATGCCCATCGCACCAGTCTCGGCATGCGTCTGTGGCCGAATCTTCTGGGCGAGATCGCCCTCTACCGCTTTCAACGTCAGTCCTGACCAGAATCATCCAGTCCTTGGAAACCCCGCAAAAATTACTCAAGTCGAAGATGTTCTGGGTCGGCATCCTGTACTTCGCGCAAGGCTTTCCGCTGGGTATTTTTTACGAGATCTTTCCCGTGTATTTCCGCCAACAAGGCGTCGAACTCAAGGACATCGGCCTGCTGAGTCTGCTCGGCCTGGCCTGGACGCTGAAATTCTTGTGGGCACCGGCCGTCGATCATTATCGCCACCACCGGCTGTGGATGTTGACGGCGAATCTGTTGATGGGCCTGGTGATGTTATTTTTCGCGATCACCGCCGGATTCGGCCCCTGGGTGTGGATCGCCATCGGCTGCTTTACGCTGTTTTCCGCCACCAACGATATCGCCATTGACGGCTACACCATCGAGTTGCTCAATAAAAACGAGATGGGTTTCGCCAACGGGCTGCGCATCGGGTTTTATCGCGTCGGCATGCTCGCCTCGGGCGTGATTCTGATACTCAGTGATTATCTGCGCTGGAGCGGCGCGTACCTTACCGCAGCCGTGATGTTGGTGCTGGTGGGCCTGGTCTGCCTGACCGCGCCGAGAGAAAAAGATTATGTGCGCGAAAAGTCCCTGGGCCTGGGGCGCGAACTCAAGGCGCTGTTCCTGCAACCCACGGCGCTGGGGGCCATTTTGCTATTCCTACTGGGCTGCGTGTGGCTGATCAACCGGACCACGAAATGGTCGGAGACAATGCCTAATTTCTGGTGGTTCGCGTTTGGCGTAGCGGCCGTGATCATGGCCATCGGCCTTGTAATCGCCGCGCGACGCGAAACGCCGCCCGCCGCGACGGCCCCGATCACACAGGGTCCGATGTTCGGCACCTTGATGGCCATGCTGCAACGGCCTTATATCATCCCCGTGATTATCTTCATCCTGATCTTCAAACTGGCCGACAGTTCGATGGGCTTTATGGTCAAGCCGTTCTGGGTGGACTCTGGATTTACCGCGACGCAGATCGGCCTCGTCTCGGTGAATATCGGCCTGGTGTTGTCCATCGTCGGCGGCATCGCAGGCGGTTGGTTTACCGACAGAGTGGGGATTTTTAAGGCCTTGTGGATATTGGGTCTGCTGCAGGCCGTATCGAATCTGGGCTATGCCTTTGCCGCCTCGATTATTCCCGAGGCCGCGCCCGGTGCCGCGATTTTATTGGAGCACAAACTGCTGATCTACGGCGCGAGCGCCCTGGAGTCGTTCACCGGCGGCCTGGGCACCGCCGCGTTTCTGGCCTTTCTCATGGCCATCGTCAACAAGAAACACTCGGCCACCGAATACGCGCTGCTCTCCTCGGTGTTTGCCTTGAGCCGTTCCTTTGCGGGGTGGGCCGGCGGCTATGGTGCCGATGTCATGGGTTATGCGCCGTATTTCCTGCTGACCTTCTTTCTGGCCTTTCCCGCGTACCTGCTTCTGCCCTGGGTTAAAAAGATGCTGAACTATGCCGCTGCACAAAAGGATTGGGGGCAGAATAAATAGCGTCTTTATATCCAATCCTCGACGAGGCTGCTGAATCGTTCGTTGCGATGCTCGCCTTCCCGTGAGTTGAATTGTATGGCATTGAATTTTCGGCGCGGACGCAGCCCGTAGGATGGGTGGAGCGCAAGCGCAACCCATCAGATTCCCAAGAAAATTACCCTCAGAAAATATAACCATAATCTATCGTCAACGGTGCGTGGTCGGAAAAACGTTCTGCCTTATAGATTGAAACAGCCCTGACCTTGTGCGCAAAACTGGGCGTACTAATCTGATAATCAATGCGCCAACCGACATTCTTGGCCCATGCCTGGCCGCGATTCGACCACCAGGTGTATTGCTCGGCCTCCTGATTCACGACGCGGAAACAATCGATAAAGCCCAGCGTATTGAACAGGCTGTCCATCCAGGCACGCTCCTCGGGCAGAAAACCGGAATTCTTTTGATTTCCGCGCCAGTTTTTAAGATCGATGTTTTTGTGGGCGATATTCCAATCCCCGCAGATAATGTATTCGCGCCCATCATTGCGCAAACCCTGTAGCAGCGACACAAAGCGCACCAGAAAATCAAATTTGACTGCCTGGCGCTCGGGACTCGACGAACCCGAGGGCAGATACAGCGAGATGACACTCAGAGTGCCGAAATCGGCGCGGATATAACGACCCTCAGCGTCCATGTCGGGCCAGCCCAGCCCGGCCGTCACCTTATCGGGTTCACGCTTGCAATAAATTGCCACGCCACTGTAGCCCTTCTTTTGGGCATCGTGGAAAAACCCGTAATAACCGGCCGGACTCAAGGTCTCTTTGGATAATTGGTGTTCCTGCGCCTTGGTCTCTTGCAGGCACACCACATCGGCATTCTGTGCCGCCATCCACGCAAAAAAACCCTTGCGTGCCGCCGAGCGAATGCCGTTGACATTAATCGTGATAATTCTCATGAGTATCCTGCTATATAAAGATGGCATTCTATACGGGTTTTAATGGCTCTGGCCTGCATAGGAATCATCGCTAGTGACGTGCGTCGCGCCGACCGCTACAATCCCCTGCCCTTCTTACTGTGTTACTGACCATGCACGATTACCAACGCGAATTCATCGACCTGGCCGTGAGCTGCGACGCCCTGCGCTTTGGGCAGTTCACCCTGAAATCAGGCCGCGTAAGCCCGTATTTCTTTAACAGCGGCCTGTTTAACTCCGGGGCCCGCCTGGCCCGTCTGGGCCGTTACTACGCGGCGGCCATCGAGCAATCCGGTATCGCCTATGACATGCTGTTCGGGCCGGCCTATAAGGGCATCCCCTTGGTGGCGGCCACCGGCATCGGGCTGGCCGAGGGGCATGGGCGCGACGTGCCTTATGCCTTTAATCGCAAAGAGGCCAAGGACCATGGCGAGGGGGGCATTACCGTCGGGGCAGCACTGGCGGGCAAGGTGTTGATCGTCGATGATGTCATCACGGCAGGCACATCGGCCGGTGAATCGGTGAGCATTATTGCTGCGGCGGGGGCGCAAGCCGTTGGCGTGGTTATTGCGCTTGATAGGCAAGAGCGGGGCAAGGGGGCGAGTTCGGCCTTACAGGAACTCAGTACGCTTTACGGCCTCCAGGCAATCAGCATCATTGATCTTGATAATCTGGTCGAGTATCTGGCATCCCAGAGCGGCCGTAGCGCGGAACTAAATCTCATTGCCGCTTATCAGAAAGAATATGGCATTTGATACGCTCGATTTACTCATAAGCCAGTAAGTAAGGCCTCACTTTCTGCTACGTCCCCGCCCCCTATGCAGGGGGCGGGACAGGGTGGGGGTAGGGTAAAAAGTGTATTTACTCAGGAGTCACACCCTTCACGTTGTCGCCTATGTTGTGGCTCCTGAGTAAACCGTTTTTTTGCCCGATCCTCAAGGCTGACCCCGCGCAACAACTTGAGTAGAGCCACACTCTGGCCTATAGTTATGCCTTATTTTCCGAGGATGTTCCATGCTTGATGGTCTATTGAATCTTTCGTTCTGGGGTTATGTTGTGGCCACGCTGCTGCTGACACATATCACCATTGCCAGCGTCACCATTTATCTGCATCGCCATCAGGCCCACCGCGCCCTGGACTTGCACCCGCTCATCAGTCATTTTTTCCGCTTCTGGCTATGGCTGACTACGGGCATGGAGACCAAGGCCTGGACCGCGATTCATCGCAAACATCACGCCAAATGCGAGACGGCGGAAGACCCGCACAGCCCGCGGATCCTGGGCATCAAAACCGTGCTCTGGCAAGGCTCCGAGTTATACCGGAAAGAGGCCAAGAACCAGGAGACCAAGGACAAGTACGGCCATGGCACACCTGACGACTGGCTGGAGCGTCATGTCTACGAGCGCCGCAGCGCCAAGGGTGTTGTCCTCATGTTTGTGCTGGATGTGATGTTATTCGGCCTGGCCGGCATCGCTATTTGGGGCATCCAGATGCTCTGGATTCCTATCATGGCGGCGGGTGTCGTCAACGGCATCGGCCACTGGTGGGGTTACCGCAATTACGAATGCCCGGATGCGGCTACCAACATCGTCCCCTGGGGCATCCTCATCGGCGGCGAAGAGCTGCACAACAACCACCACACCTTTGCCAGTTCCGCCAAGCTGTCCTCCAAGGCATGGGAATTCGATATCGGCTGGATGTACATCCGCCTGCTGGAAGTGGCCGGGCTGGCGCGCGTCAAAAAGGTCGCGCCCAAGCCCCTCGTCGTCCGCAAGGAGAGTGTCGATATGGATACCTTGAGCGCGCTCATCACCCATCGCTTTCGCGTCATGGCGAGCTATGGCAAAGAGGTCGTAGGCCGCGTTTACAAGGAAGAATTGCGTAAGGCCGACAAGGCCTATCACGGCCTGTTCAGACGCGCCCGCGCCTTGTTGATTCGCGAAGAATCGCTGATGGACGCAGAGGCCCGGCGCAAGCTGGAAACCGTGCTCAGCCATAGCCATACACTCAATACGGTATACCAATACAAGCAACGTCTACAGGAGATATGGAAGCGCTCGACTGAAACCCAGGAAAATCTGCTGCACGCCCTACAGGAGTGGTGCAGACAGGCCGAGGCCACCGGCATCAAGTCCTTGCAGGACTTTGCCGAAAAACTGCGCGGCTATTCCATGCAACCGGCCTGATATCAATACTATTGGGGCAATAAAAAACCCGCTTTAAGCGGGTTTTTTATTGTTGCGACTGGTGAAGATAGGCTACTTAATCTTGGCCTCTTTATAAATCACATGCTGGCGTATCACCGGATCAAATTTCTTGATCTCCATCTTCTCGGGCATGGTGCGTTTATTTTTGGTAGTCGTGTAATAGTGGCCGGTATCGGCGCTGGAAACGAGTTTGATTTTATCGCGCATGTGGGTTTCTCCTAGACCTTTTCGCCGCGACCGCGCAGGTCGACGAGAATACGGTCGATGCCGTGCTTGTCGATGTTACGCATGCCCTTGGAACTGATGCGCAGACGCACCCAGCGATTCTCGCTCTCCACCCAGAAGCGGTGCGTATGCAGATTGGGCAAAAAGCGGCGGCGGGTCCTGTTATTAGCGTGCGAAACGTTATTACCGCTGACCGGACGCTTGCCGGTGACTTGACAGACTCTCGACATAAAAACCTCGTGTTTATAGGTACGTTACCGGAGTTACCCGGCAATGGAACTGCGTTTTATATCATAAGACAGCGAAAAGAGGCAAGCGAAAAGAGGCTAGCAAAGGCAAAACCGCCTCTTTTTCCTTGTTTCTTATCCGCCCTTACAGCAAACCCCGTTCGGCAAACGATACGGTCTGCCCATCGCCAATAACCAGGTGATCGAGTACGCGGATATCAATCAGCGCCAAGGCATCCTTCAAGCGTCGCGTGATGAGTTCGTCCGCCGCGCTTGGCTCGGCCACACCGGACGGGTGATTGTGGGCGAAGATCACGGCGGCGGCATTATGGCCCAAAGCGCGTTTCACGACCTCGCGCGGGTGTACGCTGGTGCCGTCTATGGTGCCGTGAAACAGTTCATCGAAACTGATAATGCGATGGCGGTTATCCAGAAACAGGCAGGCAAATACCTCGTGGGCATAGCCGCGCAGGCGCGCCGTCAGGTAATCGCGTGTCTCATCAGGATTGGACAGCGCATCGCCGCGCGTCAGGGTCTCACGCAGATGGCGTCGGCCCATCTCCAGCACGGCCTGGAGCTGGGCATACTTGGCAGTGCCCAAACCCAGCCCTGTGCAAAATTGCTTATAGTCCGCATTCAGCAGGCCACGCAGACTGCCAAAGGTAGTTAACAACTCGCGCGCCAGATCCACCGCCGTCTTGCCCGACACGCCGGTGCGCAGGAAAATTGCCAATAACTCGGCATCGGACAAGGCCGCCGGGCCGTGCGCCAATAAGCGTTCGCGCGGGCGCTCGTGAACCGGCCAGTCGGTAATGGGCATGACTAATCCTTTGTGAACCAGTAAGATGGCGGTAGACTTTAGCCCACCCACGCCATACTCGCAAATCCGGGTAGACGCATAAGAGGGACAACATACATTTCACGGAGCACCGGGGCATGTGTGAACACATAATAATATGAAAGCAGCGCTGCCCCTTAACGAATCGGACCGGCTTTCCGTCCTGCGCGAGTATTGCATCATGGATACCCCGCCGGAGGCCATATTCGACACCTTTACCCGCCTGGCCGCGTATATCTGCGGCACCCCGATTGCCCTGGTATCACTGCTTGATGAGAATCGTCAGTGGTTCAAATCGAGGGTGGGCCTGGACGCGCAAGAGACACCGCGCGACATTGCGTTTTGCGCCCATGCAATTTTGCAATCCGACATCCTGATTATCCCCGACACCCTGAACGATGTGCGCTTTAAGGACAATCCGCTGGTAACCGCATCACCTCACATCCGTTTTTATGCCGGCGTTCCGCTGACCAGCCCCGCAGGACATGCCTTGGGCACGCTCTGCGTCATTGATCGCATCCCCCGCGAACTGAGTCCTGAACAGATCGCGGCGCTGCACGCCTTGGGCCACGAGGCCATGACGCAGCTCGACCTGCGCCGCAAAAATCTCGAGCTGGAGCCGCTGCGGGATCGGCTCGAACTTATCCTGAATGAGGCCGGCGAAGGCATTTACGGTATAGACACCCAAGGCAACACCACCTTCGTCAGTCCAGCCGCAGCACACATGCTCGGCTGGGTGGCGGATGAGCTGATGGGAAAGCCCCTGCACGAAACGATTCGCCATTCCTATCCCGATGGCACGCCCTACCCGAAGGAGTGCTGCCCAATCCACACGGCGCTGCTGGATAACACCACGCACCGGGGGCAGGATGAGGTGTTCTGGCGCAAGGACGGTACCTCTTTTTTTGCGCAGTATGTCTGCACACCTATCCTCAGGGCCGGCAAATGCCTGGGCGCGATCGTTATCTTTGAAGATGTCACGGAGCGCAAGCGCACCCACGATGCCTTGCAACAGAGCGAGGCCCAACTTCGCTTAATAACCGATGCCGTGCCGGCACTGATCGCTTATGTCGATAGCAACCAGCGCTTCCGCTTCAATAACATGGCCTTCGAACGGTGGTTTGGACTTACGCGCGAACAAGTGCACGGCAGACACCTCAAGGAGGTATTGGGCGAATTGGCCTACCAGGCAATTAACGAGCATGTAGAACAGGCCCTCGCCGGTCACCGGGTAAACTACGAGGCCCTGATGCCTTATCAACAGGGCGGCACCCGCGACATCAATGCCTCTTACATTCCGGATATCGGTGATGGGGGTGAAATCAAGGGATAT
>JAYSPZ010000059.1:0-2597 GCA_043721815.1 Gammaproteobacteria bacterium
CTCTCCACGTTTCTCGATAACATCGCGGCGGCGGTGATCGGCGGGGTGATGGCGAAAAATGTATTTAATGGCCGCGTGACGGTGGGCTACCTCGCCGCCATCGTCGCGGCAGCCAACGCGGGCGGTGCGGGCTCCGTGATTGGCGATACCACCACCACGATGATGTGGATCGCCGGTGTGCCTGCGCTGCATGTAGCCGATGCCTTTATCGCCGCCGTCGTCGCGCTGATCTTCTCCGGCGTGATTGCGAGCCGCGCCCAGCATCGCGTGCAACCCATACGCAAAAATCCTCTGACGTACACGGAAGTACTAATGTCGCGGGAGGCAGGACGCCGGGAGCGACCGCGCGGCACCCATGTGCATCCTGAGGAGATCGGCGTGTTCGGTGTGCTGGTGCTGGCGCGGCTCGCCATTGTACTGCTCATTGTCAGCGGGCTCATCACCGCCAATGTGCTGCTGGATTTCCCGGCCATCGGCGCCTGGCTCGCCATTCTGGTGGGCGGTTTGTTTCATCCCATCCCCTGGGGCGAGGCGCGCAGGGCCCTCAAAGGTTCATTGTTTCTGGTCGCGCTGGTACTCGCCGCCTCGCTGATGCCGGTCACCGCCCTGCCCGATCCTTCCTGGCAAACTACCTTTGCGTTGGGCTGGGTCAGCGCGGTATTCGACAACATCCCGCTCACCGCACTCGCTTTGCAGCAGGGCGGCTACGACTGGGGGCTGCTGGCCTTCGCCGTGGGCTACGGCGGCTCCATGATCTGGTTCGGCTCTTCGGCGGGCGTGGCGATCAGCAACCTCTTCCCGGAGGCGAAAAATACCCTGCGCTGGATCAAGGAGGGCTGGCATGTCCCGGTGGCCTATGTGCTGGGATTTTTTGCGATGCTGTGGCTGGGCGGATGGAGTCCGCATATGATTGGGGCTTAACAGGTGAATTCGCCTGACGTTCCAGACTGCACACGGTTGAGTTGTCGGGGGCGCTGCGCGGACGCGAGACCTATAGCTGGCATCCCAATACTTATCCGCATCGTCGCTGAGGTTTACACTATCCGTATAATCAAGGTAGCTTTGCTTACCGACACCGCCTTGATTAAGGAAGGCCTGTATCATTAATTTAACCACCAAGAAACAGGTGCTGCATGCTCGCTAAAAAACGACAAACCGTCCTGCTCACTCTGCTGGCGATTATATTTGTCTTAACGGTAATTTCCATGGTCGGGCTTTACTTCATGACGCAAACCACGATGCTGGACGGTCTGTTTGCGCACATCTTCAATAATGGCTCCTGAGAATTTTATCGTGAGTCATCCATCAGACCGCCTACCCGCGCAGCAAAATCGCCTCGGCAGCTTCCAGCCCCCTTAACGTGCCGTATAAAATCAATACGTCATCTTCGCGCAATTGCGTGTAGGGTTCCGGCTCGGGGCCGCGTATGCCGCTGCGGCGCACGGCGGTAACTACCACGCCGTGTTTATCCAGGCCGAGTTGTTCCAGGGTGCGGCCTATGGCATACGCACCTTCGCGTAATACGACGGAGTGCAGGCGCTCGCTTTGGCTCTCAGATTGTTCCAAAGAAAAATGTTCTTCGCCGTAAAATATGCCGCGCAGGAAACGGTAGCGGTCATTGCGCACATCGCGCACGCGTCTGACCACGCGCGTTACCGGGATGCCGAGGATGAGCAGTAATTGCGAGGCGAGCATGAGGCTGGCTTCGAGTGTTTCGGGGACGACCTCGGTGGCGCCTGCGTTGAGCAGGCGCTCAAGATCGCTATCATCGCGGGTGCGCACCAGCACCGGCAGGTCGGGGCGTAGGCGGCGAATGTGTGCGAGCACCTTGAGCGTAACCGGCACGGCATGATAAGTGACGACCACTGCGCGGGCGCGGCTTAAACCTGCCGCCTCAAGTATTTCGTGACGCGTGGAGTCCCCGTAATGCACGCGGTCGCCGGCCTCCTGTGCCTCGCGCACACGCAACGGATCAAGATCCAACGCAACAAATTCAAACCCTTCCTGCTCCAAAAAGCGTGCGATATTTTGGCCGACGCGCCCATAGCCGCAGATGATGATGTGCTTGCTTATGTCTTGCGCGTTTGTGCTGATGGTTTCCTGTAGTTGCGCACGATTTTTACCGTAGCTTAACCGGAAGAAATACTTGGCCAACGCGCCGTTGTAGTGAATCAGAAGTGGTGATAGCACCATGCTGAGTAACACGGCGGCGAGTACGATTTGACTCGCCTGGCCATCCATAAGTCCATAACCCAAGGCGAGCGACAGCAATACGAAACCGAACTCACCGCCCTGTGCCAGACTCAAGCCGGTTCGCAATGCCACACCCGGCTCGGCACCCGTCAAGCGACTAAGGGCCGTAATCAACACGGTCTTGAATAACACCATGGCGAGCAGCAAGAGCAGCGTCCAATGCCAGATCGCCGGTAGTATGGTGAGATCAAGGCGCATGCCGACGGTGATGAAAAACAGACCGAGCAGCACGTCCTGGAACGGACGAATATCAGCCTCCACTTGATGCCGGAATTCAGTCTCGCCAATCACCATGCCTGCGAGAAAGGCGCCCAGCGCCATCGACAGACCGGCCTGTTGCGTGA
>JAYSPZ010000060.1:0-1952 GCA_043721815.1 Gammaproteobacteria bacterium
TGAATTCAAAATCTCAAGTAACTTGTTAATAAAGTCTATTATTTCATTGAATTCACTTATTATTTTGTTCTGTTCAAGCCCGGTCAAACGCTGTAAGCGTAGATCCAGAATCGCCTGGGCCTGAATCTCCGACAGGCGATAGCCATCCGTTCCCAGACCCAGGCCGACGGCAAGATCGTCAGGGCGCGCGGCTGTCGCCCCCGCCCTGTCCAGCATGGCCGTGACACTGCCGGGTGCCCAAACCTGCTGCGTCAGTGCCGTCTTTGCAGTGCCGGGGTCGGGAGAGGTCTTGATGAGGGCAATAATTGCATCAATATTCGCCAGCGACACCGCCAGACCTTCCAGGATATGCGCACGTTCACGCGCCTTGCGTAACTCAAACAGGGTGCGACGCGTGACCACCGTGCAGCGGTGACGTATGAATAGCTCAAGGATATCTTTAAGGTTCAGCAGGCGCGGCTGGCCATCTACCAGCGCCACCATATTGATGCCGAATACGCTCTGCATCTGCGTGTGCTGGAATAAATTATTCAGCACCACCTCGGCCATCTCACCACGGCGCAGCTCGATGACCATGCGCATGCCGTCCTTGTCGGATTCGTCACGCAGCTCGGTAATCCCCTCTATCTTTTTGTCCTTGACCAGCTCGGCGATCTTCTCCATCAGACGCGCCTTGTTTACCTGATAAGGCAACTCGGTAACGATAATGGTCTGCTTGTTTTTAGCCTCGTCCGTCTCAATTTCAGTGCGCGCACGCACATGCACGCGACCACGCCCAGTGTGATAGGCCTCGTAAATACCGTGCGCACCATTAATGAATGCGGCGGTCGGGAAATCCGGCCCGGGTATGTGCGCCATTAAATCGGGGATGCTGATGGCCGGATCATCGATTACGGCGATACAGGCGTTGACGACTTCGGTGAGATTGTGCGGCGGGATGTTGGTGGCCATGCCCACGGCGATGCCGGCCGAGCCGTTGATGAGCAGATTGGGTATGCGCGCGGGCATTACCGATGGCTCGCGTTCGGATTCGTCGTAGTTAAGGTTGAAATCAACCGTTTCCTTGTCGAGATCAGCGAGCATTTCATGCGCGATGCGCGACATGCGCACTTCGGTATAACGCATCGCTGCCGGGGCATCGCCGTCAACCGAGCCGAAATTGCCCTGCCCGTCCACCAACATATAGCGCAGTGAAAACGGCTGGGCCATGCGCACAATGGTGTCATACACGGCGGTATCGCCGTGCGGGTGATATTTACCGATAACATCGCCGACCACGCGCGCAGACTTTTTGTAAGGCTTGTTAAAGTCATTGCCCAGCTCGCTCATCGCGTAGAGAACGCGGCGGTGCACTGGTTTTAGGCCATCACGCACGTCCGGCAAGGCACGCCCGACGATCACGCTCATCGCGTAATCGAGGTACGACTGCTTCATCTCCTCCTCGATATTGATCGGGAGAATTTCTTTTGCGAAACCTGATATCAAGGGGATTTTGTCCTTATAAGCCTGCGCTTGGGACTGAAGTGTGAAATTAACGGGAAATTATACTATAAATGATCGCAGCACGGCCACCCGAAGAACAGTCGCCGGGCATCTGCATAAGCTTAAAATTAGACTGACCGCATCAACTGTGCGATTTTTTCCGCCGTGGGTTTGAAAACAACCCCTTTTTCGGTCACCAAGACATCGATTAGATCGGCGGGCGTTATATCAAAGGCCGGATTCCAGGCATCCGCCCCCGCAGCCGCAACGTCCTGACCGTTAAGCGCCAATATTTCCTGTGGCGAACGCATTTCGATGGGAATATCCTTGCCGCAGGCCAAGGTCGTATCGATCGTGCATCGGGGGGCAACCACCATGAATTTCAAACCATGATGGCGCGCGGCCACCGCCAGACCGTAGGTACCGATCTTATTGGCGAGGTCGCCATTGGCGGCAATACGATCGGCACC
>JAYSPZ010000061.1:0-8786 GCA_043721815.1 Gammaproteobacteria bacterium
GCAGTGCGGCGCGGCGATGTCTTCCAGGTTAATACCGCCAAAGGTCGGCGCGATGCGCACCACGGTGTCGATAAAGGCCTGCGGCGATTCGGCATCAATCTCGATGTCGAACACATCGATGCCGGCGAAGCGTTTGAACAACACGGCCTTGCCCTCCATGACCGGCTTGCCGGCCAGCGCCCCGACATTGCCAAGCCCAAGTACCGCGCTGCCATCGGTAATGACTGCCACCAGATTGCCCTTGGCCGTGTAGCGATAGGCCGCCTCCGGATCGAGTGCAATCTCACGCACCGGTTCGGCGACACCGGGGGTGTAGGCCAGCGCCAACTCGGCCTGTGTGGCGCACGGCTTGGTGATGGCCAGGCCGATCTTGCCGGGCGTAGGCAGGGCGTGATAGTCGAGCGCGGCCTGTTTCAAATCACTGGTCATTGAGGTGGTTAATCCGTAATCGAGGTAGTAATAGTAGAGGATTTTAACGGGTGTCGGGGCATGAATGCTGGTTGGACAGTCTACGCCGGGCAAAATTGCACGTTTATTTGCTTAGTTGAGCCACTCCAACGCGGCGGGATGGCGGATACGCATCACAGGGCCGCTTTTTTGCGGATGCAGCCAGCCGCGTGCGAGGACTTTATGGTTCTCCATGCGTTCCAGATCATAGCCTTTAAAATACGGCAGGTCTTCGCGGGCTATGCGCAGGGCCACATCGCCGGCGAGGTTGAGCCAAATGGATTTACGGCTCTTGCCGACGCGTAGCACACGCCCCTGGATGATATGGAAGCCAGCGGCCTTGGCAGGTAATGCGGTGGCATCGATAGGCTGATAAGCGGGCAGGGACCATATACCGCGCCGCGCGGTTCGGGCGCGCCGCTCCGCCGCTTGATAACAGGCCAAGTTCCAGACATTGGGCGGAATGACCAGGGTCGTGGCCAGCCCTTGTTCCAGTAGCGCCGCTGTTACGCTCGTACCATTGTGCAGAAAGATATGGGCGAGCATGCGCTTGTATCTATCGTGCGGCTCGGCATCGTAACGTAGGTGCAGCCTTGGGCTGGTCGCAAGCAGCTTGCGTAGGGCATCGGTCGCAGCTTGGGCAAGCGGTTGAGATGGCTTATGGCCGTGGCCGATCTCCGGGGTGTCCATGCCGATCAGGCGCAGTTTGCGCCCATCGCTAAGCTCGACCGTGTCGCCGTCGTATACACGACCGGTGCGCACCTCTTCATCAGTACGGTCAAGAGTGCAGCTTTCACCGTACGCCGCCAGCGGCGCGGCGGCGCAGAGCAGGATAAAAAAGAGGCGGTACAGGATGATGCCAGGTTGCTAGAGGGTGTCGAGGATTATTTTTTCAGACCGTATTTCTGGCGGAATTTGTCCACGCGCCCGCCACTGTCGGCAGTCTTTTGCTTGCCGGTATAGAACGGATGACAGGCCGAGCAGATATCCAGGTGCAGATCTTTGTCTGATGTGGAGTTTGTCTTAAAGGTCGCGCCGCAACTACAGGTTACGGTGACTTCATTATAGGTAGGGTGTATATCCGGCTTCATGACTAACCTCTATTCTGTGGGTGTGCAGCCACTTGGCAAAGGCCAGGCACCGCACTACAGTAAATCGCGCATGGTACGCGAGGACGCAGTTCCTGGCAAGCTGGCCTCTGCCGCGCGGAGCCGTGTATATTGATTCAGGTGAACTTATGAAGCCGTTTATGTGGAGATATTATGGTAAAACGTGCTATTACAACAAAGGAGGCGAAGGACGGCAAGCTGGATACCTTGGTCGCCAAGGCACGTCAGGAGCAGGAGGCACGGAATAAGGGCTATCGTGAATTATCCCTGAAGCTGCATCCGTGGATTTGTGGAAAATGCTCACGCGAATTCAGCCGCGAAAACCTGCACCTGCTGACGGTTCATCACAAGGATCACAACCACGACAATAATCCGCCGGATGGCAGCAATTGGGAAAATTTATGTATTTATTGCCACGATAATGAACATTCCCGCTACGGGGATTATGTGGCGGGCGCGACGGAGGCAAAACCGGCAGACGGGCCTGCCACATTTAATCCGTTTGGAAATCTCAAAGACCTGCTGAAAGATAAATGAAAGACTAATCGGCGGCCGGGCGCCGGAAAGGGAGTATGGTTGCGCTGCGGGTTTGGGGCGTGGCGGGGAGCCGCCCCAGAGATTGATACAGCCTTTCCTGTAATCCACCCTTACCCAATACGGAGTCGTGCATCATCCCGGAAAGCTTGACGCAGGCTGCCAAGGGGGTGCGGGAAGTCTCGCGAACCTTATCGATGCGCCATTGCAGGCATTTGAGACGTTGTTGGCGTTCTGCCGAAGTCAAGCCAATGACCTCACTGATGAGTTCTGAGCGTTGTTGTTCAAAACGCCCGGGATCGCCCACTGCCAGGGCAGACCAAGCATCGAAATTAATATCCCAATCGTAAGCAGATTTCATTAAATCACCTGTCGATCACGCCCCCTATACCTACAATTTAGAGCGGGCAAACCCCAGAGGTTCAATATTATCTTCCTTGGGTCTAAATATTGCATTTAATTTTGTTATGTTAAGGAAGCTCGTAACCGGGTATTCTCGCTCAGGGTATTTAATTTTCAGCCATTGACCGACAGCGATCGATTTTACTATGAATATTTTATCAAGGGAGGTGACTTCGGCGCTGCCGTAGTTACGAAGAAACAGTGACAACTCGCAAAAGGCGCTCGTTCAAATACGATAATCTGGCCCTGGATGTCGAGTCCATCAAACGCTCGCTCGCCAATCATCTCGAGTATTCCGCCGGGCAAGATGTGATCTCGGCCCGCGATCAGGACTGGTTCAATGTCGTTGCCTACGCCGTGCGAGATCGGCTCGTGGATCGCTGGATGGAGACGACGCGTACCTATTACAAGGAAGATGTCAAACGCGTCTATTATCTATCGCTGGAATTCCTCATGGGACGCATGCTCACCAACAGCCTGCTTAATTTGGGTTTTTTGGAGGAGTGTTATCAAGCCTTGCACGACATCGGCCTGAACCTCGAAGACATCCGCGAGCTGGAGGCCGATGCGGGCTTGGGTAACGGTGGTTTGGGCCGCTTGGCGGCCTGCTTTCTCGACTCCATGGCGACGCTCGGTCTGCCGGGCTACGGCTACGGCATCCGCTACGAGTACGGTATGTTTAACCAGGCTATTGAGGACGGTTTTCAGGTTGAAAAGCCCGACAATTGGTTGAAGTACGGTAATCCCTGGGAGTTTGCGCGCCCCGGATCGACGTTCCCGGTGAAGCTCATGGGCCGGGTGGTGAATTTTCAAGACGAGGCCGGACACCCCCGCTACCAGTGGGTCGATACCGAGGAGGTCGTAGCAATGGCCTACGACATACCCATCCCCGGTTACGGCACCGCCACGGTCAATAATTTGCGTTTATGGGCGAGCAAGTCCACGGACGATTTTAATCTCAGCTATTTCAACGACGGCAATTACATCAAGGCGGTGGAAGATAAAAACGCCTCGGAAAATATCTCCAAGGTGCTCTATCCGAATGACGCTACCGAGATGGGTAAAGAACTACGCTTAAAACAGCAATACTTTTTTGTGTGCGCCTCGCTACAGGATATCCTGCAGTGCCTGCAAAAATCCCATGACTCGCTCGATCTGCTGCCGGACAAGGTGGCGATTCAACTGAACGATACACACCCTTCCATCGCCATTGCCGAGTTGATGCGCATCCTGCTTGACAAGCATAACCTGGGCTGGGATCACGCCTGGGATCTGACCGTACGCACCTTTTCCTACACCAACCATACCCTGCTGCCCGAGGCCCTGGAGAGCTGGCCGGTAAGCCAGTTCGAGGCCATGCTGCCGCGCCATTTGCAGATCATCTACGAGATCAATCAGCATATGCTCAAGGATGTGATGCACCGGTTTCCGGGCGATGTCGATCTGCTCAGACGCATGTCCATCATCAGCGAAGACGGCGAGCGGCGCATCCGCATGGCGCACCTCGCCATTGTCGGGAGTCATAAGGTGAACGGTGTGTCCGCACTGCACACGCATCTGATGAAGACCACGATATTTGCCGATTTTGACCGCCTTTTTCCCGGCAGGATCATCAATATTACCAACGGAATTACCCAGCGGCGCTGGCTGAACCAGGCCAATCCCGGCTTGGCGAAGCTGATCTCTGCGCATATCGGCTGCGGCTGGATTACCGATCTCGGCGAGCTGAAAAAATTGGCACCGTTGGCCGAGGATGCCGCGTTCAGGGAGGAATTTCGTGCCGTCAAGCGTGCCAATAAGCAACGTCTTGCCGGTCTGATCCAGCAGCGCTTGAACATCACGGTGCAGGCCGATTCGCTGTTCGACGTGCACGTCAAACGCATCCACGAGTACAAGCGCCAATTGCTCAATGTATTGCGTGTGATAACGCTGTATAACCGCATCCGCGCCAATCCCCAGGCGGATACGGTGCCGCGCACCATTGTTTTCAGCGGCAAGGCGGCACCCGGCTATGCCATGGCCAAGCTTATTATTAAACTCATCAATGACGTGGCCGAATTCGTGAATCTCGACCCGGTCGTGGGGGATCGACTGAAGATCGTATTTATCCCTAATTATAATGTTTCGACCGCGCACGATATCTTCCCCGCCGCCGATCTCTCGCAGCAAATCTCCACGGCCGGTACCGAGGCCTCGGGCACCGGCAATATGAAATTCGCGCTGAACGGCGCGATCACCATCGGCACGCTCGACGGGGCCAATATCGAGATTAAGGAGGAGGTCGGTGCGGAGAATATCTGTATCTTCGGCCTGACCGCCGCAGAGGCTTGTGATCTACGTGCCCAGGGCTATAAACCCTGGGATTACTATCACGCCAACCCGGAACTCAAGCAGGTCCTCGACATGGTAGGCTCCGGTTTCTTCGCGCCGCTGGAGCCGGATCTTTATCACCCCATCATCAATTCGCTTACCGACGGCGGAGATCATTATTTGCTGCTCGCCGATTACGCCTCATACATGGGCTGTTCCGAAAGAATGGACGAGCTTTATAAAGACCCGGAGCAGTGGGCGCGCCGCGCCATCCTCAACGTGGCCGGCATGGGTCAGTTTTCCAGCGACCGCAGTATCAGTGAATACGCAAAGAAAATATGGAATGTCAAACCGGTAACGGTGAGTCTAAAGGATCACCCGGTTGAAATAGAGCAGGAGCGAGCACGCGGACAGAAAAACGTTGAGAGTTTATCCTGACGGACGATCGACCCTATCTGCTGTGGCGGTAGGATAGGGGGTTAGGATTTAGCTGCGCTTCATGGAGTCGAAAAACTCACTATTCGTCTTGGTGGCCTTGAGCCGATCGAGCAGAAACTCCATGGCCGCCAACTCCTCCATCGGATGTAGCAGCTTGCGCAGGATCCACATCTTTTGCAGTTCTTCCGGTTTGGTCAGCAATTCCTCGCGGCGCGTCCCTGAGCGGCTGATGTGTATGGCGGGGTAAATACGTTTTTCGGCGATCTTGCGGTCCAGATGAATTTCCATATTACCCGTGCCCTTGAATTCTTCGTAGATCACATCGTCCATGCGTGAGCCGGTGTCGATCAGCGCGGTTGCGATGATGGTAAGGCTACCGCCCTCTTCGATATTACGCGCCGCGCCGAAAAAGCGTTTCGGGCGTTGCAGTGCATTGGCATCCACGCCGCCGGTCAGGACCTTGCCGGAGGACGGTATCACGGTGTTGTAGGCACGCCCAAGGCGCGTGATGGAATCGAGTAGAATCACTACATCGCGTTTATGTTCGACCAGACGCTTGGCCTTCTCGATCACCATCTCGGCGACCTGCACATGACGACTCGCAGGCTCATCGAAGGTGCTGGAAACGACTTCGCCCTTTACCGAGCGCGTCATTTCAGTGACCTCTTCCGGGCGCTCGTCGATCAGCAAGACGATGAGATAACACTCGGGATGATTCGTGGCGATGGACTGCGCGATATTTTGCAACATCATGGTCTTGCCCGATTTGGGCGAGGAGACGATCAAGCCGCGCTGGCCCTTGCCGATGGGCGAGATGAGGTCGATTACGCGTGCGGTGATGTCCTCAGTGCTGCCGTTACCTTGTTCCAGGGTGAGCCGTTCATTGGCGAACAGCGGTGTCAGATTTTCAAACAACACCTTATTTTTGGCATTTTCGGGCGCGTCGAAATTGATCTCGCTGACCTTGAGCAATGCGAAATAACGTTCGCCTTCCTTGGGGGGGCGGATCTTGCCGGAGACCGTGTCGCCGGTGCGCAGATTGAAGCGGCGCACCTGGCTGGGTGAGACATAAATGTCGTCCGGCCCGGCGAGGTAAGAGCTGTCGGCCGAGCGTAGAAAGCCGAAGCCGTCCTGTAAAATTTCCAGCACCCCGTCGCCGAAGATGTCTTCGCCCTTTTGCGCGTGGGCCTTGAGAATGGCGAAGATCACGTCCTGTTTGCGGGAGCGTGCCATGCCTTCGATGCCCATGGACTGGGCAAGGTCGATAAGATCGGAGGCGGTTTTTTGTTTGAGTTCGGTAAGATTCATCAATATCTGCTTTAGGTGAGTAACAGGCGAGGTGCTTAGGCACCAAAAGGCACTTGGAATTATGCGTGTTACGGGTTGGGGGGTACTGCCGGTGGCGGCAGGTTTTGTTTCAAGACTTAACTACTGGATGCAACATTAACACTAAAGCCGATTGCCGTCTAGCCCTAATTCGGGGTGCGCAGCAATGAATGACATCCTTAAAGATTCGCGTCTATAAATGCCGTTAATTGAGATTTGGATAAGGTACCTACCTTGGTGGCTTCCACATTGCCGCCCTTGAACAACATCAAGGTCGGAATGCCACGGATGCCGAATCTTGGCGGCGTGGCCGGGTTCTGATCGATGTTGAGTTTGGCGATCTTTATCCGGTCGCCATATTCCGCCGCGATCTCATCCAGAATCGGTGCAATCATTTTGCACGGCGCACACCAATCCGCCCAGTAGTCCACTAATACCGGCCCTGCGGCCTTGAGTACTTCGTCCTCAAAGCTTGCATCGGTAACGTATACGATGGATCCACTCACGTTGTATGCCTCGATTAGATCAGGTGACGGTTCTAGGGTGGATTGGGGCAGATCGGATAGTGTTCGACGCAGGCGATCAGGGTCTTGCAACTGCCTTCCATTATGTATATTTGAACCGATTTTGCGATGTATTTCAAGCCTAATCAGAGATGATTCTGTTATCCTTAGGCATCATGAGCGAGAAACATCTAACCGACATCGCATTTTCCAACTTCGATCTGCCGAAAGAGCTACTTCAGGGTATCGAAGATGCGGGTTTTGCCTATTGTACGCCGATTCAAGCGGCGGCTTTGCCGCTGGCGCTGAATGGTCGCGATGTTGCGGGGCGTGCACAGACCGGCACCGGCAAGACCGCAGCATTTTTACTCGCGGTGATGCATCACATACTAAAACAGCCCGCGCAGGCCTCACGCAAACAAAACCAGCCGCTCGCCCTGATCCTCGCACCCACGCGCGAATTGGCCATGCAGATTCACAAGGATGCCGAGGTGCTGGGCAAATATGCGGGGCTGCGCATCGGCCTGGTGTACGGCGGCACCGGCTATGACACGCAACGCGCCATGCTGGAGGCGGGCGTGGATATCCTCATCGGCACGCCCGGCCGTCTGATCGATTATCTCAAGCAGCATATCTTCGACCTCAAGGCCATTCAGGCCATGGTGCTGGACGAGGCCGACCGCATGTTCGACCTCGGCTTCATCAAAGACGTGCGCTTTTTATTGCGCCGCATGCCGCCGCCGGAAAAACGCCTGAGCATGCTGTTCTCGGCAACCCTGTCGTTTCGCGTGAACGAACTCACCTACGAGCACATGAACAACGCCAAGCTGATCGAGATCGAACCGGAAAAGGTCACGGCCGATAAGGTTACGCAGATTCTTTACCATGTGGGTAAAGATGAAAAAATCGCCCTGTTGCTCGGCCTGTTCAAAAATATGGATCCCACGCGCACCATGATTTTTGTCAATACCAAGATCGCCGCGCAACGGGTCTGGAGTTATCTGAAGGGCAACGGTTACGGTGCGGCGGTGCTCTCCGGCGATGTGCCGCAACACAAACGCGAACGTCTGCTCGCCGAGTTTCAGCGCGGCGAGTTGGCCATTCTGGTAGCCACCGATGTTGCCGCGCGCGGCCTGCATATCTCTGCGGTCAGTCACGTCATTAATTACGATTTGCCGCAGGATGGCGAAGATTATGTGCACCGCATCGGCCGCACCGCGCGTGCCGGTGCGAGCGGCGAGGCCATCAGCTTTGTGTGCGAGCAATATGCCTTTTCACTGATGGACATCGAGGAATACATCGGCCGTAAACTGACCGTGGCGCGTGTCACGGATGAATTACTCATCACGCCCCTGCCGCCCGTGAAACTGGAAGGTATGCCCGTGATCGCCAGACACGGCAAACCCGGCGGACGGCCTCCGCAGGGCGGACGCGGTCAGCCACCCAGTCCGCGCAACCACGGCTCCAGCCGTTCACGCGGGAGAGGTTAGGGGCAGAGAAAAGATACAAGGGTGAATTCCAATCTCTTGTAAATAAGTGAGCTTAATAGCGGAGGATTGCCCAATGGCCCGCATAATATTTCCCGATGACTCCGAGACCCGCGACCTGGCGGCCATTCAGGAAAAGCTTTCCGAGATCGGAATTGCGCTACGGCATTGGCCGTTGCCGGATAATCCGTACATCGCCGAATTGCTGGAACAACCGGCCCTGGACGATG
>JAYSPZ010000062.1:0-3441 GCA_043721815.1 Gammaproteobacteria bacterium
GGTTCTATCGGGACGAATAATTCCTTGGTGCGCGTCAGGCTATTATGAATGTGCAGCATGCGTGATTATTTCTGGTGAGAAGGATTTTAGATGTCAGACGATGCACTGGCTTGCAGGCGCGCTCGTGCGCGCGCAACATTCATAAGCGGCAGCAGACGCGCCATTTCAGGCCCGTCCAATGTCCCGGTAAGGGCGGCACGCAAGGGCTGGAAAAGCGCCTTGCCACCGATACCCGTCACCTTCTTGATCTCTACAGCCAAGGCCTTGAAATCGGCTGGGTATTGTTCGAGCGCCTGTACTGCGTGCGCAAAGAATTCACTGCCTGCCTGATCGATAATGCGACGAGCATCCGCGTCCGGCTCGAAAGCATCCGTGTATAAAACGTGCGCCCAATACAGTACATCGTGCGGCAGGCTCGCATTGGGCCGTACCGCTTCGATAAAGTCGTTTATCTGATGCCCCGGAACGAGGGCATGCACTTCTGTCCCCGCCCACTGCCAAAGTTCATCGATACTCGAATGGGCAATAGCCTGTTGCTGCCAGTGCATTAATTGCGCGCTATCGAAGCGCGCCGGGGCCCGTCCGATTTTACCAAGATCAAATTCCGTAGCCAGATCATCAAGGCTGCGGTAGGCATTGATGTCATAGTGATGCCCCAATTGCGCCAGATAATTATTCAGTGCGCCGGGAAAATAACCCGCCTCGCGCAGACCCCGCACGCTATTGCCACCGTCGCGCTTGGACATCGGTGCCCCGTCCGGCCCCAGGATCAGCGCGACATGTCCATATTCCGGGATGCGCAAGCCCAGTGCATTTAGCAGCATGATCTGGCGTGGTGTATTACTGAGGTGATCCTCGCCGCGCAATACGTGCGTGACTTCCATGAGCGCATCGTCGATGGCGTTGGTGAAGAAAAAGGCGGGCGTTTCGTCCGCGCGGCGGATAATAAAATCGCCGATATCATCGCTATTAAATATCTGCGGGCCGCGCACCAGATCATTGAATTCCACGCTACGACCCTGCGGAATCCGAAAACGCAAGCTTGGCTTTAGACCCTGATTTATGCATTGCGCGACCGCCTGGGCCGTAAGGTCGGTGCAGACATTGGCATAACGCGGCGGCCTGCCTGCGGACAATTGCGCCTTGCGTGAAAGGGCAAGTTCCTGTGCGCTGCAAAAACACGGGTAGGCCAGGCCTGTTTCGCTTAGTGCGTCGAAATAAGTTTGGTAAATCGCGCTACGCTGCGATTGCAGATAAGGCCCGTGCGGCCCTTCTATCTGCGGACCTTCCTGCCAGGCCAGACCCAACCAGCGCAAATCATCCTGCAAGGCTTCGATATAATCAGCCGTGCTGCGATCCCGGTCGGTATCCTCGATACGCAACAGGAAGATTCCGCGCTCGCGCCTGGCCAGCAACAGGCAAAACAAGGCGATGCGGGCGTTGCCCAGGTGGAGGAGACCCGTCGGACTCGGCGCAAAACGGGTCTTGATCGTGAGTAAGGCCATAACCACGCAGTTTAGCGTAAAAGCTGTAACGGATAAAATAAACTCCCCTTTCTACCGCCGGGCAAACCCTTTATCATTCCTGCCTGATTGTCCGTACACACACAAGGAATAGACCTGCGTGAAACATTTGCTGATCCGCCTGACCCTCGCCGCTTCTCTGCTGGGCACGACACTGTGCATACAAGCTGCCGATGCGCCCAGCAAACCTGTGCCGAAAGAACCCACACCCGTGGCCACCGGTCAAGATACCGGTAACACCGCTGCCCAGGAGATCCCGCTCCAGAAAATACCTGCCCCGTTGCTGCCGCGCGTGCGTATTCAAACCAGTCTCGGTGACATGATCCTGGAACTCTACGACACCAAGGCACCCAAAACGGTAACGAATTTCCTCAGCTATGTGCGCGAAGGAACCTATGACGGCACGATATTCCATCGCGTCATCCACGATTTCATGGTTCAAGGCGGGGTGTACAGCGCCGATTACAAGCCGCGTTATACCCGCGCCGCGATTCCCACCGAAGCGACTAACGGGCTTAAAAATGAGCGCGGCACCATCGCCATGGCGCGCGAATACGACCCTGATTCCGCTACCAATCAATTCTTCATCAACGTGGTCGATAACCGCATCTTGAATCATCACTCGCCCACGCCCGGACATTGGGGTTACGCGGTGTTCGGTAAGGTCGCCGAGGGATTGGACGTACTCGACCGCATCCGCAACCTCCCCACCGGGGCCGGCGGACCCTTTGACAAAGAGGTACCGCAAACTCAGGTGCTCATCAAAAAGATCAGCATCGAACCATCCGCACCTTCGGTATTTTTAAGCGCCGAGGAACAGGCTGCAAAAGAGTTGGCGGATGCCAAGGCAGCAGAAGAGAAAAAAGCGGCGCTGAAGGCAAGTAAAAAGCCTGCCAAGAAAAAAACGAAGCCTAAACCGGCCACCGCATCGGCGACGACTCCCGCAAAAATCGATAAGACAGGCTCACCTGCGGTAAAACCCGCTACCCCGGCTAAACCCGCTACCCCACCTATCGGTGCGGGTGCAACAACGGCTACGCCACCGGGGGCAAGCAATCCGAAATAAGCAGCTCTTTATTTCCGACCTCCATCTGTGTACGGAACGCCCGGCGAGCACGGCACTTTTTTTGAAATTTCTCGAACAGGATGCCCGACAATGCGCCGCCTTGTACATTCTGGGCGACCTGTTCGAGGCCTGGATTGGTGATGATGATACTCACCCGGAGAGCTTGCATATCATGGCCGGTCTGCGACAGCTAACGGATCACGGCGTACCCGTTTATATGATGCACGGTAATCGCGATTTCTTGATCGGGTGCGGTTTTGAATCCATGACCGGCTGCCAGCTCTTGCCCGATCCGTGCGTAATACAATTACCCGATCAACCCACCCTGCTCATGCACGGCGATACGCTGTGCACGCAGGACACCGAGTATCAAGCCATGCGCCTGCAAGTCCGCAATCCCGCTTGGCAACAAACCTTATTGGCATTACCCCTGGAACAACGTGTCGAACTCGCCCGGCAGTATCGCCTGGAAAGCCAGAAAAAGATGCGCAATAAACCGGATGCCATCATGGATGTCGATCAGCCTGCTGTGGAAAATGTCATGCGCGAGTACGGGGTCAGACGTTTGATCCACGGCCACACGCATCGCCCCGCCGTGCATGATTTTTATATCGACGGTGAACGGGCGCAGCGTATCGTGCTGGGTGACTGGTATGAGCAAGGCAGCGCATTGTGGTGCAACGAGCAAGGTTGCGAGTTAAAGCAGTTACCTTTTTCCGCGCAGCATTGATGACGAGTTCGAAATTGCCTATACCGCGCGAAGAGGCCATCGAGCAGTTGCACACCGTGCGCGACTTCGTACGCTGGGGTGCCAGCCGATTTAACGAGGCCGGACTTTGCTTCGGCCACGGC
>JAYSPZ010000063.1:0-2550 GCA_043721815.1 Gammaproteobacteria bacterium
CGCCGGGCCAACACGCGAGGCTATCGATCCGGTGCGCTACATCAGCAATCGCAGCTCCGGCAAGATGGGCTATGCCATTGCCACGGCGGCCATGGAGGCTGGTGCGCGCGTCACGCTCATCAGCGGCCCCACCGCGCTGCCAACACCCGAGCGCGTAGAGCGCATCGATGTCGTGAGTGCCGCACAGATGCAGCAGGCCGTGCTGGCGCACGCCGCGCTGTGCGACATCTTTATCGCCACGGCGGCGGTGGCCGATTTTGGAATACACAATCAGGCCGTACAGAAGATCAAAAAAGGCGGCGAACATTTTAATCTACAGCTTACCCGCAACCCGGACATACTGGCCGAAGTCGCCGCCCTGCCCGGCCCTCCCTTCATCGTCGGATTTGCCGCCGAGACGGAAGATTTAGCGGCGCATGCAAAGACCAAGCGCAGCGCAAAGTCACTGGATATGATCGCCGCCAACTGGGTCAATCGCGACGATGCCGGTTTTGACAGCGACGATAACGCACTACACCTCTTCTGGGAGGGCGGCGAACAGGAATTGCCGCTGGCACCCAAGCCCAAGCTCGCTCGCGAGTTAGTAAAAATTATCGCGCAACGCTATCATAACCGCGCCTGACAAGCCGCTCCGAAAAAATAATGGATTTTGCTTCAAGACTAGGCGCAGCCCTTTCTCGAGGGGCGGAGCATATAGAGGCATACGTGAGCACTCGAGAAAGGGCTGTAACACCGTATTGAAGCAAAGGACATATTTTTAACGTGCAAAACATCCAACTTAAAATCCTCGACCCCCGCATCGGTACCGAATTTCCCCTGCCTGCCTATGCAACGCCGGGTTCGGCGGGCATGGACTTGCGCGCCTGCCTGGATACCGCCCTCACCATCGGCCCGGGCGAGACGCATTTGATCCCCACCGGCCTCGCCATTCACATCGCCGATCCGAAGCTCGCGGCCGTCGTGCTACCTCGCTCGGGTCTCGGCCATAAACACGGCATCGTGTTGGGCAATCTGGTCGGGCTGATCGACGCGGATTATCAAGGGCAATTGCTGGTCTCCTGCTGGAATCGTAGCGCCGAGTTCTTTACCATCGAGGTCGGCGAGCGCATTGCGCAACTCGTCTTCGTACCCGTGGTGCAGGCATGCTTCGAAATCGTCGAAGAGTTTGGCGCAAGCTCGCGCGGCGCGGCCGGTTTCGGTCACTCGGGGCGTCAATAATCTTCCTCATCGTTGAAGGGATAAAACCATAATGGCCACCCGCGCACAATTAGAAATTCCAGCATCGATTTTCAAGGCCTACGATATACGCGGCATCGTGGGCCAGACGCTCACACCTGAAATCGTTTACGAGATCGGCCGCGCCATCGGCAGCGAGGCAATCGACCGTGGGCAACAGCGTATCGCCGTATCGCGCGACGGCAGACTGTCCGGCCCTGCGCTGATCGAAGCCTTAAGCAACGGCCTGCGCGCCACCGGCATGAACGTCATCGACATCGGTCGCGTACCCACGCCGGTATTGTATTTTGCCACCCACCTGCTCAAGACCGGCTCCGGCATTGCGCTGACCGGCAGCCACAATCCGCCGGACTATAACGGCCTGAAGATCGTGCTGGGCAACGAGACCTTGTCGGGCGAGGCGATTACCGCCTTGCGCACGCGCATCAATGCGGGCAACCTGCATAGCGGCAGCGGCTCCTGGGAAAACATCGATGTTGAACCCGACTACCTGGCGCGTGTTGCCACCGATGTCCGGCTCAAGCGGCCGTTGAAATTAGTGGTTGATTGCGGCAACGGTGTGGCCGGCGAGCTTGCGCCGCGCCTGTTGCGTGCGCTGGGCTGCGAGGTGAGCGAACTGTTTTGCGAGATCGATGGCCTATTTCCCAACCATCACCCCGATCCGAGCCAGCCGGAAAATCTGCAAGACCTGATCCACGCCGTGCAAGAACAGGGTGCCGATCTGGGCCTCGCTTTCGATGGTGATGGCGACCGGCTCGGCGTGATTACCGCACAGGGCGAAGTCATCTGGCCTGATCGGCAGATGATGCTGTATGCCATGGACGTGCTCTCTCGCAACCCCGGCGCGACGATTATTTACGATGTTAAATGCACCACGAACCTCGGCAAGATCATCAGCGAGCACGGCGGAAAGCCGCTGATGTGGAAGACTGGCCACTCGCTCATCAAGGCCAAGATGAAAGAGACTGGTGCACTGCTTGCCGGGGAAATGAGCGGGCATATCTTTTTCAAGGAACGCTGGTTCGGTTTCGACGATGCGCTGTATGTCGCCGCGCGTCTGCTGGAGATTTTATCCGCCGATCCACGCGCTCCCGGCAAGGTATTCGACACGCTGCCGCAGACCATTAATACACCGGAATTGAAACTCGAAATGGCCGAGGGCGAACACTTTAAATTCATGGATCGTCTCAAGGAAAAAGCCAATTTTCCCGGCGCGAAGATCACGGCGATCGACGGCCTGCGCGCCGATTTCCCCGACGGCTGGGGGCTTGCAAGGCCGTCGAATACCACACCGACTGTGGTGCTACGCTTCGA
>JAYSPZ010000064.1:0-2724 GCA_043721815.1 Gammaproteobacteria bacterium
CCGGGCGGCCAATCGTAGGCGCGGTTGCCCTTAAAGGTGCCGATCTCGGTCAGCACCGTGTCCGGGGCAACCAGCGTGCCGCGTAAAAAAATGCCCTGGCCGATGAAGTCTGCAATGAAGCGGCTGGCCGGTTCGTGGTAAAGATTATAAGGCGTGTCCCATTGCAAAATGCTGCCTTCGTGCATCACGCCGATCTGATCGCTGAGCGCGAAGGCCTCGTGCTGATCGTGCGTGACTAAAATCCCGGTCGCACCCTGGCTTTTCAGAATATCGCGCACCTCAAGGCTGATGCGCTCGCGCAAATCCACGTCCAGATTGGAAAACGGTTCGTCCATGAGGATTAAGGCGGGCTGCGGTGCCAACGCACGCGCGAGCGCGACGCGCTGCTGCTGACCGCCGGACAACTCATGCGCATAACGTGACCCCAGCCCCTCCAGCCCCACGACCTTCAACATGCGCGCCGTGGTCTGGCGACGCTCGTCAGAGGACATGCCGCGCAGCCCGAAGGCAATATTGGCATTGACATCCATGTGCGGGAACAGCGCATAGTCCTGGAATACCATGCCGAGGTGGCGTTGTTCCGGGGCCAGCGTATAACCGGGACGCGAGATGACCCTGCCGTCCAAAACAATCTCACCGCTTACCACCGGTTCAAAGCCCGCGATGGCGCGTAGCACGGTGGTCTTGCCGCAGCCACTCGGGCCGAGCAGGCACACCAGCGAACCTTGTTTAACGTGCAGGGAAAGATCGCTTACAGCGGTCAGTGCGCCGTAGCGGCATTCGATATTTTTGAGTTCCAGTAATTGGGTCATGAGGTGGAGAATTCGTTTCGGATTTGTTAATAATAGCAAAACTCTTGTGTTAACGGCGAAAGGGCTTAAGCCAATTGGACCAGGGCCGAACGCGCTACGTCAGGATCAGCTTTAATCCCGCTATCACCAATACGACGGCCAGCAACCGTTGCAGCATCGGTATCCCTAATCGGCGCCTGCCAAGTTCCGTCCCGATAAGGCCGCCGCTAACGGCGGCAATTGCCCATACGGGAATCCCGACAGGTAAATTCTGCACACTGGTTAAATGGCCCAGCAGGCCCGCGCACGAATTCGCCAGAATAAACGGCGCGCACACACCGGCGGTCTCGCGCATCCTGGCCCAATGGCTGAAGATAAGCAGCGGGCTAAGGAAGATGCCCCCGCCGGTTCCCGTAAGGCCGGCGAGAAAGCCTATCACCCCGCCGACGCCGATGGCAGGCGCGATGGGCATGAGCGGAAAGCGGCTAGGGCGTTCTGATTTTACCCCTGGCAACGCCAGCCAGACGGCGGCGAACAATAGAATTATGCCTACCGCTGCTTTATACACCCCGCCCGGCAGGGTGATCGCCCCACCGATAAACGCCAGCGGCATCGACCCGGCCAGAAATGGCCACAGCGCTCGCCACGAAAAATAGCCGGCCTGCGAGAAGCGGACTGTACCAATACCGGCCACCAGGATATTCAGCACCAGGGCTGTCGGCTTCATCACATCGGGGGCAACACCCAGCAAGGCCATTGCCGCGATGTAGGCCGATGCACCCCCATGCCCAACGGAGGAATAGAGCACGGCGGCCGCGAAGATGAGGATAGTAAGGTAGGCGAGGTCAGCTATAGGCATTTATCGCTCATTATGTATAAGATGCTTCTTCAAATGGCCCTGTCATAGTAACGGAATTGCACTTATTAACAGCTTCAGAATGCTCGACTTGGCTTAATATGTCTTGACCGAAGGCTCCTCCAGTTACATTCTCAAGATGATAACGGGATTTAAACAGGACAAACAGATGAACGCAGATGAGCGCTTAAGCCTTTACTCGATGGTGTTTGAATACACCAGCGATGCCATCATGATTACGGATACCGAAAATAATATTATCGCCGTCAATCCGGCCTTCACCAAGATCACCGGCTACACCACGGAAGAGGTAATCGGTAAGAACCCAAGGATTTTGAGCTCGGGCCAGCAAAGCCCGGAATTTTACAAAGAACTGTTCGGTAGCCTGAAAACAACAGGGGAATGGCAGGGCGAAATCTGGAATCGGCGCAAGGACGGCGAGCTGTACGGTGAGTGGCTGACCATCAGCACGGTACGCAATAAGCAGGGGCAGATAAATAATCATATTGCGATATTTTCCGATATTACCCGGCGCAAACGGATGGCGGAGCGCAATGAATATCTCGCCCATCACGATGCCCTCACGGGCCTGGGCAATCGCCTGCTGCTGGAAGATCGTATCAAAAGCGCTTTGTTGCAGGCCCGGCGCGACCATAAGTTAACCGCAGTATTGTATCTTGACCTCGATCGCTTCAAACAAATCAACGACACTCTAACTCACGATGTCGGCGACATGTTATTACGGGAAGTTGCAAAACGCCTTTCCGCCTGCGTGCGCGGCGTGGATTCGGTGCTACGCCTGGGCGGAGATGAATTTGTGCTGGTGCAAAACATCCGCGATGAAAACGATGTCAGGTTGCTCGCGAATAAGGCCATCGGGGCCTTGGCCAAACCTTTTATGATCGAAAAGCATCAGCTTGATATCAGTTGCAGCATAGGTATCTGCATAGCTTCCAGCGACAAAGCCGAGCCGCTGTCACTGGTTAATAATGCCGATCGTGCCATGTATCAGGCCAAGCATCAGGGCGGCAATTGCTACCAATTTTATGCTGAGAATGTCACACCGTTGCGCAGTCC
>JAYSPZ010000065.1:0-12117 GCA_043721815.1 Gammaproteobacteria bacterium
GCCTTCGTCACCATCCTGCCCGGCAAGGACGGCCTCGTGCATATCTCACAAATCTCCAACGAGCGTGTCGAGAATGTCAGCGACAAGCTCAAAGAAGGCGAATTGGTGCGGGTGAAGGTGTTGGAGATCGACAAACAGGGTCGTATCCGCCTGAGCATCAAGGCCGTTGAGGAAGCAGTAACCGAGGCCTGATCCCGTTACGTCCAGGCTCCACTACCCGGACGTTGCTGTAACGTTTTTGCCGGGATCATTTGCGTGTCTAACGTGGGGGGATGCGATGCAACGATTAACGCCGGTATTGGTTTTAATTTTGGCAGTACCGCTGACACTGTCCGCAGCCGGGGTCTATAAATGGGTGGATGCTGAAGGCAAGGTCCATTACAGCGACCATCCGGGCAATGGCGCGGCAAAACAGGTTCCTCTAAAGGCCGCCCCACCGCCCGACCCGATCGGCCAACAGCGCCAGGAGAAGACCAATAAGTTTCTCCAGATCCGCGAAGACGAGCGCAGACAAGGAGAGGAAGATGCGCTTAAGGCGAAACAAACCCAGAAGGAACGCGAGCAGCAGTGCCTGCATGCCAAGGCTAAGCTGAGAGATTATGAACGCGCACGCTATCTCTATAAGCCTGAAGAAGGCGATAAGGAGATAATCCTTTCGGATGCCGAGCGCAGTGCAGCCACGGGTGAGATTAAAAAATCGATTGAAGAATTATGTAATTAACGGTCGTGCCCAGGCGATGTTCAAAGGACACCTAGGGAAAGCTTAGCACCACCGCGATGTAGCTCACGTACAGTACCCCGTTCACGCTCACATGCCACACCCGCAACTGGCCGCGTTGCAGCAGAAGGCGTATCCACAGTGCAGCCACTAAAGTTACCAGTACACCGAGCACCACGTCCAGACGCGGACCCCAAGGGGTGAGCATGATCCCGATGGCGGGCAGCAGCGTCCCCTGAAACACCATCGCGCCGGTGATGTTGCCGAAGGCGAGCGTGTCCTTGCGCTTGCGTATCCAGAGTATGCTGTTGACTTTCTCCGGCAGTTCAGTCGCAATGGGAATAATAAGCAGTGACAGCAGTAATGCCGAGATGCCGATCAGCGGCGCGACTTCTTCGATACCATGTATGAAACCCTTGGCGCCCAGCACCAGCAGTGTCAGGCCCAGACCCAGCTGAAGGTATATCACCGGGTAGTTGAGCGGTAGCCCCAGGCGGCACAGCAGCATGGTGCCGTGGGCTGCTGTGGCGTGGCCGTCCTGCACCAGCTTGCTTGAGGCGCGCAGGGTGAGCAGGATGTAGATAAAATAGGTCAGCACCAGGCTAAAGCCTATGGCGATGCGGACGATATCGAACTCGCGCGGAATGAACAGGGCGACGGCGGCGAGTGAAAAGGCGAGCAGAAAGAAATTGAGATCGCGCGTGAGCCCGGTTTTTTCAGGCGTGAAATGGCCATTCAGCCCGCGTTTTTTCACCGTGGCGACGAGCAGCAGAAACAGGGTCAGCGTGGAGAGCATGAGCGGCGCGCCGAGGATGGCACCGACACCGATCTCGTGATTGAGTGCCATGTTGTCCGTGCCCGCGAAGATGGCGAGGATCGGCACCATGGTCTCCGGCAGCGCGGTGCCCACGGCGGCGAATAACGAGCCTACCACGCCCTCGGATATCTTTAGGCGTTCGCCGAGGTGCTCCAGGGCGTTACAGAATATTTCCGCCGCCACCAGAATCAGTAGCAGCATGAGAATCAGATAGCCAAAAATCATGAGTAAATCCAGTCGGAATAAGGTCAGCCCATTCTAGGGGATAGTGGTGGGGCGGTAAATGCAAAAGATAAAATAGTCAGTCTATTTTGGTATCATTGGCGTTCGTTTATGACCAAAAGGTGAGGCATGAGTAAACCCATAGATCTGCTGGAGAAGTTTATCTTTTGGAGCCGCTGGCTGCAGGCACCGCTCTATGTGGGCTTGATTATCGCCCAGGGTGTCTATGTCTATCAGTTCATGATCGAGCTCGGTCATTTATTGGCAAGGGCGGGGACCTTGAAAGATGCCGAAATCCTGCTCATCGTGCTGGGCTTGATTGATGTGGTGATGGTCGCCAATCTCTTGATAGTGGTCATCATTGGCGGGTATGTGACCTTCGTCTCACGCATTGATCTGGAAAACCATCCCGACAACCCGGAGTGGTTGTCGCATGTCAGCGCCGGAACGCTTAAGGTGAAACTGGCGATGGCGCTGGTGGGTATTTCCTCCATCCACTTGCTCAAGACATTCTTTAATGCCCCACAGCTCACCGAGACCACCATGCTCTGGCAAGTGGTTATTCATATTACGTTCGTGCTGTCAGCGTTACTTCTTGCCTATACGGATAAGTTGATGGTCAATACTGCCAAAGACAAGCATGGCGGTGTGGGGGGGTTGTGAGCCGGGTTAGCAGGCCGTATAGGAGCGAGCAGCATTGCTGCGAGCGGGCAAGCCAGGGATGGCTTGCCCCGGTCTTGGTCGCTCACGGCATCCTGTCTTCCGCAACATTAGTAGGACCCTTCGCTAACGCTCTTCCCTGTACGTCACAAGCGAAGCGGGAAGCGAAAGCGCCGCAAGCACTGCCATTTTTTCAACACACTGCTAGAGCTTACCCGCCTGCAATCGCCGATTGGGGAAAATCGCAACTGAAGGTGCTGCCCTTGCCGAGCTGACTTTCGATATGCAACTGGGCTGCATGCCGGTTAAGCACATGCTTGACAATCGCCAGGCCCAAACCGGTACCGCCGCGTTGCCGCGAGCGGCCTGCATCGACCCGATAAAAACGCTCGGTCAAACGCGGCAAATGATGCGGGGCAATACCATCGCCGCTATCGCTGATAATCCAGTGTGCGCCGCGCTGATCCCCAAACCACCGAATATTGATCGTGCCGCCGGGCGGCGTGTACTGCACGGCATTAAAGGTCAGATTGGAGAAGGCGCTGTGCAGCTCATCATAGTTGCCGCGCAGCCACAGATGCGCATCCGCCTCAAGCACGATGTGATGATGGCGTTCCCCGCTGAGCGTGCGGGCCTCGCGCACGAGATTATGCGACATCTCGGTAATATCGATGGGAGCTTGCAGGGGCTGCTGTTGATCTATTTCAAGCCGCGCCAGCATTAACAGATCGTTAACGAGGTTCTGCATACGCGCGGTTTGCTGCTTCATGAGCTGTAAGGGGCGGATCCACGCCTGTGGACATTCATCGGTGGCCTCGCTCATCGTTTCTAAAAAACCATTAACCACGGTGAGCGGGGTGCGCAATTCATGTGAGACGTTGGCGACAAAATCGCGTCGCACCTGCTCCAGGCGTTGAATGCGCGTGATGTCGCGCGCCACCAGCAAATGCTTTTCCTTGCCATAAGGCACCACCAGCGCCGCCAGCAGGACGCTTGGATCGGCGGGCGAGGGCAGCTCCACGGTTTTTGAGTAATCACCGGTAGCCATGAATTCAATAAACTTGGGATGTCGCACCAGATTGGCAATGCGTTGACCGGCATCATAAGGCCAGCGCAGGCCCAACATCTGGGCGGCTGCGTCGTTAAACCATTCGATCTCTCCGCCAGTGCTCAATACCACGGTGGCATCGGGGAGCGCGGAGGTTGCCTCCTGAAAACGGCTGAGCATCTGTGTAAGCTTGCGCTTACGTTTGCGAGTGCGCACCTGCAGACGGTGTATCCCGTTAAATACCTCACCCCACAGGCCACGCGAGGCAGGCGGCTGGAATTTTTTCCCCTCTTTGAGCCAACGCTGTAGACGGCTCAAGTTGATGAGATGCCAACCCAGGTAGACGAGCAGGCCCACGAGTAAAAACAGTAGCGGATAACCGGCGATCAAGCCGACCACGATGGCGATAAGGGCAAATCCTAATACGTACCAGAGTTCGTCCAGCCAGCTCGAAAACACGGTAATACCTCAGGAGTTGCGCTTAGCTTTAATTAGGGAGAGGCCGGGGAGAAGTGTAGCAATAAACCAGTTAAATCCAAACTGACAGGAGGTCAACTTAAAGGTACCGCAGATAAATATCCCCTCTTCACAAGCGAAGAGGGGATAAGGTGATACCACTTGCTTATAACAAGGGCACGATCAACAAGGCCACGATGTTCATGATCTTGATCATCGGGTTGATGGCAGGGCCGGCAGTGTCCTTGTAGGGGTCGCCGACGGTGTCGCCGGTCACTGCGGCCTTGTGGGCCTCGGAGCCTTTGCCGCCATGATGATCGTCCTCAATATATTTCTTGGCATTATCCCAGGCACCGCCGCCGGCAGTCATGGAGATGGCCACGAATAGACCGGTCACGATAGAGCCTAGCAGCAATCCACCCAGCGCCTGTGGTCCGAGTGCCAAGCCTACAACAACCGGCACCAGCACTGGCAGTAACGAGGGCACGATCATCTCTTTGATGGCCGCCGTGGTCAGCATGCCCACCGCGCGCGAGTAATCGGGCTTGGCGGTGCCGGCCATGATGCCGGGGATTTCCTTGAACTGGCGGCGCACCTCGACCACCACCGACCCGGCGGCGCGGCCTACCGCCTCCATGGCCATGGCGCCGAACAGGTACGGTACCAGGCCACCGATCAGCAGGCCGATGATGACCATATGATCGGACAGATCGAAGAGTTGCTTGATCCCCAGATGATTGTCCAGCTCGTGCGTGAAGTCGGCAAACAGCACCAGCGCGGCGAGACCAGCGGAACCGATCGCATAGCCCTTGGTCACCGCCTTGGTGGTGTTGCCTACCGCATCGAGCGGATCAGTGATGTCGCGCACCTCTTTCGGCAAGCCCGCCATCTGGGCGATGCCGCCCGCGTTGTCGGTGATCGGGCCGTAGGCGTCGAGCGCGACGATAATGCCCGCCATCGACAGCATGGAGGTGACCGCCACGGCGATACCGTACAGCTCGGCAAGCTGGTAGGCACCCCAGATACCCAGACAGATGACCAGCACCGGTGCGGCAGTCGACTTCATCGAGATGGCAAGACCCGCGATGATATTGGTGGCATGGCCGGTGGTCGAGGCGGCGGCGATGTATTGCACGGGCTTGTATTCCGTGGCCGTGTAATATTCCGTGATGACCACCAGGGCACCGGTAACCACCAGGCCGATCAGGGCCGCGCCGTAGAGGTTCATCACGCTATACATGCCGTTATCGGCCATGAACATCTGCGTGACCGGATAGAAGGCGATCGCCGACAGCACCGCCGCGACGATCAGGCCGCGATACAGGGCGTTCATGATCTTGCCGCCTTCGCGAGCATTCACGAAGAAGGTACCGATGATCGAGGCGATGATCGATACGCCGCCCAGCACCAGCGGATACAGCACCGCGTTGGCACCCGCCTGGGTGAGCACCAGACCGCCGAGCAACATGGTGGCGATGATGGTCACGGCATAGGTCTCGAACAAGTCCGCCGCCATGCCTGCGCAGTCGCCGACATTGTCGCCGACGTTATCCGCAATCACCGCCGGGTTGCGTGGGTCATCTTCGGGGATACCGGCCTCGACCTTGCCGACCAAATCAGCGCCAACATCCGCGCCCTTGGTAAAGATACCGCCGCCCAAACGTGCAAAGATGGAGATGAGCGAACCACCGAAGGCCAGGCCTACCAGAGGGGCGAGGCTCACGGCTTGTCCGTCCGGGGTGATGGAGGACAGATAGGCGTAATAACCAGCCACGCCCAGCAATCCCAAACCTACCACCAGCATGCCGGTAATCGCGCCGCCGCGAAACGCCACTTGCAGGGCAGCATTGATCCCATTGCGTGCCGCCTCGGCGGTGCGCACATTGGCGCGTACCGAAATATGCATGCCGATAAAGCCTGCGGCACCGGACAGGATGGCACCGATAGCAAAACCGATCGCCGTTTTCCAGCCTAACTCAGGGATAAAGCCGATGATGAGAAACAGTATGATGCCGACCAGACCGATGGCCGTGTATTGTTTGTTAAGATAGGCGGAAGCGCCTTCTTGAATGGCCGCAGCAATTTCGCGCATTCGCTCATTGCCGGGGGATTTATTCAATATCCATTTAACCGATACGGCACCATAGATTAAGGCCACTATGGCAGATAACAACGCGAATATAAGGCCACCGGACATTACACACCCTCCATTGTTGAATGGTTAGTTTTAAGGACAACTTACTTTTATCACCCCGGAAGGGCTGGTAAATCTTTAAGGCAGTACCTGATGCTACGATTACTTTTTCATCACGAATTTACCCGTTAGCTTCTTGGGCACCGCCACATTCTTCAGCGTCACATAGTCGGGCAGACCATTCTTATACGGTGGATAATCCTCGCCCGCGATCAAAGGTTGCAGGTAACGGCGGCATTTCTCGGTAATGCCAAAGCCGTCTTTGGTAATAAAGTCGCGCGGCATCTTCTTTTCCACGTTGGCCACGTCCGCCAAATTAGCATAACCGATAGTCCAACGATAAGGCTTGTCGGACTTGCGCACGATGATCGGCATTACCGCATTCTTGCCCTTCAGGGCCAGCTCCACCGCCGCCTTGCCCAGGGCATAAGCCTGTTCAACGTCTGTTTTAGAGGCAATATGACGCGCCGCGCGCTGTAAATAGTCGGCGACCGCCCAGTGGTATTTATAGCCCAGCTTATCTTTCACCAGATTGGCGACCACCGGTGCGACACCGCCCAGTTGCGCGTGACCGAAGGCATCCACGCCGCCGGCCTCGGCCAGGAATTTTCCGTCTTTGTTCTTCACGCCCTCCGATACCACGATCGCGCAGTAGCCGTATTTCTTAACCGTCTTGTCGACGCGCTCCAGAAATTTGTCTTGCTCAAATACCAGCTCAGGGAATAGCAGAATGTGTGGGGCATCGCCTTCTTTCTCGGCGGCCAGTCCGCCTGCGGCAGTAATCCATCCGGCGTGGCGACCCATCACCTCCATAATAAATATTTTGGTAGAGGTCTTGGCCATGGAGGCAACATCGAAGCCCGCCTCGCGGATGGACACCGCAACATATTTGGCGACCGAGCCGAAACCGGGGCAACAATCGGTGATGGGCAGATCGTTGTCCACCGTTTTAGGCACGCCCACGCAGATCATCGGGTAGCCGAGCTTCGCGCCGATCTGCGAAACCTTGTGGGCGGTATCCTGCGAGTCGCCGCCGCCGTTATAAAAGAAATAGCCGATGTTATGCGCCTTGAACACCTCGATGAGGCGCTCATACTCGGCCTGATTCTGCTCCAGCCCCTTGAGTTTGTAGCGGCACGAACCGAACGCGCCGGAGGGCGTATAGCGCAGCGCAGCGATGTTTCGGGCCGATTCCTTGCTGGTGTCGATCAAGTCCTCAGTGAGTGCGCCGATAATACCGTTGCGCCCGGCATACACCTTGCCGATCTTGTCCTTATGCTGGCGTGCGGTCTCAATCAAACCACAGGCCGAGGCGTTAATCACGGCGGTTACGCCACCGGATTGGGCGTAGAAGGCATTTTTTTTTGGCATAAGCTAAAAGATCTCGGAGGGTGGCAGGGGAAAATGTGTAGGCAGGTGTAACGACGCAATGCGGGTAGCGGAATTTAAGTTTGCCGCCACCGATCGGACAAAGAATTTTTGCAGGGGCTCCGCGATGGCGGCAAAAAAAATAGTCGCAGCGTCGGATGAAGACATCGAAAGTTTACGGCAGTAATTCTTCAGCATCGTAACGACCTTTTATTCTGTTTTCTAAAAAAGCGGCTTTAATTTCGGATATGTCCCGCTAAAAAATTTGGCTAAGGATACTCCAAATAGAAATTTTTTTCATAGAGGAAGTTGACTTATGTATTAATCTCAGAGTAGCTTAACGCGTGGCGCGAATCCGGGCATTGAAAAATGGCTGCGTGATTAGCGTAAAGTGACAGAGGAAATGGTGATAAAAATTAAATTAGAAATACCACAACAGAAGGTACGAACGGCATGAGAATTATTTTGCTGGGGGCGCCGGGCTCAGGAAAAGGTACACAGGCCAAATTATTGGCCGATCGGTTTAAGGTTCCGCAGGTCTCTACCGGAGATTTATTGAGAGCTGCGGTTGCCGCATCAAGCCCATTGGGCAAGCAGGCCAGGGCCGCGATGGACGCAGGCCAGTTGGTTTCTGATGACATTGTGCTGGGCATGATTGAAGAGCGACTGGCCGCGCCCGATGCCAAGAAGGGTTTTATTCTCGATGGATTTCCGCGCAATCTGCAACAGGCTGAGGCGCTTGGTGCCATGCTGGAAAAACTGGGTCAGCCAGTCCAGACCGCTATACTTATCGATGTTGACTTCGACGTTCTCATGCAAAGGCTCACCGGACGTCGCACCTGCGGGTCTTGCGGCCAGATGTACAACGTTTATACCTCCCCACCAAAGCTTGATGACAAATGTGACAAGTGCGGTGGAAATTTGCGTCATCGCGCCGATGACAATGAAGAAACCATCAGCAGTCGCCTGCGCATATATGAATCGCACACCGCCCCCTTGAGTGTTTATTACCGCAATCAAGGCAAGCTGCGCACGGTGCAGGGTGTCGGCGAAATCACGGACATTTTCCAGGCTATACGCAAGGTGGCTGAGGAAACGGCGCATGCCAAAGGCGCCACGGTTGGCAAAATAATGACACCCGCTCAGGTTCCCGCTCGCCCTGTAGAGAAGATCACTTCCAAAACAACCAAGAATAAAGCCAAGAAGATGCCCCCCCTCGCAGTCGCTGTAACTCCAAAGAAGTCAACAACGAAGAAGGCATCCGTTAACAAGATGCTAACGAAGAAGTCGGCAGCCAAGAAGTCGGCAACGAAGAAGTCAGTAACGAAGAAGGCAGTAACGAAGAAGGCACCCATTAACAAGGTGCTAGCAAAGAAGGCAACAGCAAAGAAGGCAACCACGAAGAAGGAGGTATCCAAGAAAATGGCAACCAAGACCGCTGCGAAGGCAGCAACGAAAAAACCGGCAGCTAAAAAGGCCGCTCCGAAGAAGGCTGCACCTAAGAAGGCGGCAGCTAAAAAGGCCGCTCCGAAGAAGGCCGTGAAGAAGGCTGCACCTAAGAAGGCGGCAGCCAAAAAGACTGCCCCAAAGAAGGCGGCAGCTAAAAAGGCTGCTCCAAAGAAGGCGGTAGCCAAGAAAAAAGCGGCACCTAAAAAGGCTGCTTCAAAGGCCAAAAAGTAAGGTGAGTTATTAGTTGCTTTCCGCAGGGCCGGTTACTGTTCGGACTGGCCCTGCGGAACAGCGATAACAAACTTGCTGTAAAATTAAGCGGCTCCGGCCGCTTTTTTTATTCTTAAAAATGTGGGGTAGCCTCAGATAGACCTGGGTGATCGACGTTAGCCAACGGCTTACTACCTTCGAGATTTTGCAGTGATTGCCTATCTTAAGGACGATTTGCATTAGAATGCGGGTATGAAATTCATTGATGAGGCAAAGATTCAGGTTGAGGCTGGCAACGGTGGTGCCGGTTGCGCGAGCTTTCGCCGCGAAAAATATATTCCATTCGGTGGTCCCAATGGCGGTGACGGCGGCGATGGAGGAAGCATTTATCTCGTGGCCAATCCCAATATCAATACGCTGATAGATTTTCGCTACAAACGAATATTCCGCGCCAAGCCGGGGCAAAACGGCATGGGTAGCGACTGTACCGGGCGCAGCGGCGAGGACACCTTGATCCAGGTGCCCGTCGGCACCACGGTTATCGCCTTGCTGGATGAGGATAACGAGGAGTTAATGGGTGATTTAGTCGAGGCGGGCCAGACCTTACTGGTCGCCCGCGGCGGATTTCACGGCTTGGGCAACGCGCGTTTCAAGAGCAGTACCAACCGTGCGCCACGCCAAACGACACCGGGTACGCCGGGCGAGGTGCGTGCCCTGCGCCTGGAATTGAAGCTGCTCGCTGATGTGGGATTGCTCGGCATGCCCAATGCGGGCAAATCGACCTTTATCCGCGCTGTATCGGCGGCGCGCCCCAAGGTCGCCGATTACCCCTTCACCACCTTGCAGCCGCATTTAGGTGTGGTCAGCGTCGAAGCGCACCGCAGTTTCGTAATTGCCGATATCCCCGGCCTTATCGAAGGGGCCGCTGAAGGTGCGGGCTTGGGCATACAATTTTTAAAGCACTTATCGCGCACGAGTTTGCTGCTGCATCTGGTCGATATCGCTCCCTTCGGCGATCATTCAGATCCGGTGGAAGATATTCGCAAGATCGAGATCGAGCTGGAAAAATACAGTCCCGAACTGGCGGGGCGCGAGCGCTGGCTGGTCCTCAACAAGACCGATTTACTCGACCCTGATGCGCGCGAGGCCCGCTGCCGCGAGATTATTACCCGCCTGGGCTGGCAAGGACCGGTCTTTTCCATCTCCGCGATACAGGGCGAGGGTTGTCGCGAACTCAGCTTCAGGATCATGGAATATCTGGAAAGAAAAATACAAGAGACAAGATGCGAGACACAAGATTAAACCGGGACACGCGAGGCATGCTGACATCTTCTCGGGTATCTTTTCCCGGGTATCTTTTCGCTGATTCTCTATGAACAATCGACAACGTCTGGGTGCGGCGCGCCGCTGGGTTATCAAGATCGGCAGCTCCCTGCTGACCAATGACGGCCGCGGCCTGGACGCCCAGGCGATCCAGAATTGGGTGGAGCAGATGGTGCGCCTGCGCGAGCGCGGCGTGGAGCTGGTACTGGTGTCATCGGGCGCGGTGGCCGAAGGCATGAAACGCCTGGGCTGGACGCAGCGCCCGAGCGCCGTGCACGAGTTGCAGGCGGCGGCGGCAGTCGGGCAAATGGGTCTGGTGCAGGCCTATGAGTCGCGTTTTCAAATCCACGGCATCCATACCGCCCAGATACTCCTGACTCACGAGGACTTGTCGAATCGCAAGCGTTACCTCAATGCGCGCAGCACCTTGCGCACGCTATTGAGCCTGGGGGCCGTGCCGGTCATTAATGAAAACGATACGGTGGCTACGGAGGAGATCCGCGTCGGTGACAACGACACGCTGGCGGCCCTGGTGGCTAACCTGATTGAGGCCGAGCTATTGCTGATCCTTACCGATCAGGCGGGTATGTTCGACAGCGACCCGCGCCAGGATGCAAACGCAAAATTAATCGAAGAGGCCTATGCGGGTGACGTACAACTGGAGCTTATGGCGGGCGGTAAGTCAGGTGCCCTGGGTCGCGGCGGCATGTTGACCAAGGTGCAGGCGGCGGCGCGCGCCGCGCGCTCCGGTGCCGCCACTATTATCGCCCCGGGACGCGAACCGCGCATCATCGAACGCATTGCCGATGGTGAGACCATCGGCACCCTGCTATTGCCGCGCCAGGAGCCCTTAGCGGCGCGCAAACGCTGGCTCGCGGGGCACCTGCAATTACGCGGTCGCCTGATACTCGACGCGGGCGCGGCAAAGGTATTGTGCGAGTCAGGGCGCAGCCTGCTCGCGGTTGGCGTGCTTGCGGTCGAGGGTGATTTCATGCGCGGCGAGATGGTGGCCTGTGTCGATCCCACGGGCAAGGAAATCGCGCGCGGCTTGGTTAATTACAGCGTCAGCGAGGCGCGCAAAATCATGCGCCAGCCCAGCGACAAGATCGAGGAACTGCTGGGTTATGTGGACGAGCCAGAGTTAATTCATAGGGATAATCTGATCTTGGTTTAAGACAGTAGCAAGCGACAAGTGGCAAGGGTTAAAGCGGCAGCATACCGCCTTGTTACTGGTTACCTGTTACTTGCAGCTTCTCGTGTAAAAACTCTGGAAGGGCGAACGCCGCTTTATGAAGTGCGGCATTGTAATAACGGGTGGTAAAGGTTTTATTGTGTAGGGCCTGTTCACGCAAGCTTGTGACCGCTGTATCTTTCCCGGCCAATGTGGCACTCCACCAGCCGGAAGGATAAGTGCACTGCGGAAAATTCAAGGTGCGCACCGTATCAAACCCGGCACCGCGCAGGGCCTTGTGCATGGCCACGATCAACTCCGCATGAAACAGCGGCGATTCGCTCTGCCCGACAATAAGCCCACCCGGTTTCAAGGCACGCCAGCAATCCTTGTAGAAGGCCTCGGAAAAGAGGCCTGCCGCCGGACCGATCGGGTCTGTGCCATCGACAATAATGATGTCATAGCTTTGCGCGGTGGCCTC
>JAYSPZ010000066.1:0-4896 GCA_043721815.1 Gammaproteobacteria bacterium
AGGCGATCATATTCCGCGTCCGGAATCTGCGGATCGTCAAGTACATGATAACGATTATTGTGGTGATTTATCAGCTCGCGCAATTCGTTAACGCGTGCCGCCACATCAACGGGTGAGTTGGAATTTATATTCATGATTTATAGACGGCTCGCCTAGCGCTCCAGCTCGGCCCGCTTGCGTGCCACCATGAGCTTGCAGGTAAATTCGCGCAGTTGCTCCCGCGTATGTTCTATCGCCTGCAGCGTCAGAATACTGCGCCTTTCATCGCATACGTCACCCTTTAACGCGGCCGCGATGGCCTGTGCCGTGCCCAGCATTTCCTCATAGCTGTGCACGCTATCGGTCAGGGTCGGCAATTGCATAAACAAGGTAAGGCCCACCGTGGAAAAGGCGGCCATATCTTCGAAGTCGAAGCTGCCAGGCTCCAGCATATTGGCAAGACTAAAGACCGGGCGACGCGATTTTCCCGTACCGGTAAATCGATGAAAAATGCCCCTGTCGCCAAACTCGAGACCGGTGCCTTGTACGGCATCTAGCACGTCGGGGCCATGAAAAACACCGCCGGGGCGCACCATGATGTTTAATACGATTAGCTCTGGAAGTCCTGACACGACACGGACGGCTTCTTGCTGAGGATATTGCAGAGCCTCAGGCAGGCGCTCGTTGCCGGACTCATCACTGGATGCAGGCGCGGGCTTGGCCTTGTATTGCGAAACCATGCCGCTGAGTTGCGCGAGTTGTTCGGAAAGATTATTGGAATCGGGGTTGATTAAACTCTCTGCATCTGGGGAGGGCAGGTGCGCCTGAGAATAATCGGGGCGACTCATGATCCTTACATCATTTATATTGTCTTCGTGCGCACCGCGCTTGCGCGTGCTGTACAGGTAGATTCCTGCCAGAATTAATACACCGACAATAATCAATATCAAACGCAGAGCATCCACTGTGATTACTCTCCCATGAGCTACACGGCAATCAGTGCCACGGCCTCATCGACATCCACCGCGACCAGGCGCGACACGCCCGGCTCGTGCATGGTGACACCGGTGAGTTGATGAGCGGCCTCCATAGTGCTCTTATTGTGCGTGATGTAAATAAACTGGATGCGCTCCGACATGGCTTGCACGAGTTCGCAGAAGCGTCCGACGTTGGCCTCGTCGAGCGAGGCATCCACCTCATCCAGCATGCAGAACGGTGCGGGATTCAGCTCGAAGATGGCGAACACCATAGCCACTGCGGTCAACGCCTTCTCACCGCCGGAGAGCGCGTGTATGGTGCGATTACCCTTGCCGGGCGGTCGCGCCATGATAGTTACACCCGTATTGAGCAGATCCTCGCCGCTGAGTTCAAGATAGGCATGGCCGCCACCGAACAGGCGCGGGAACATGGTCTGCAAGCCTTCATTCAGTTTGTCGAAGGTTTGCTTAAAGCGCGTGCGCGTTTCACGGTCGATCTTGCGCATGGCATCTTCCAGGGTGGCCAGGGCCTCGTTGAGGTCGGCAAACTGCGCATCCAGATAGACCTTGCGTTCGGATTGCTCGGCAAATTCGTCAATCGCCGCGAGATTGATAAGCCCCAGGCGCTGAATCTTTTGCGCGATCTGATCGACACGCTCCTGCCAATGCTGCTCGCTGATCTGTGTGTTTTCAGGGCCACTCTCTGCACTCACCTCGCCCATCAGATTATCAAGCAAGGCCTGCACCTCGAAGCCCATCTCTTTAATCTGTTCATCCAGGGTCCGGCTGCGAATCCGAAGCTCTTGACCGTCGTAGCGTAATTTTTCCAGGGCAGAGCGATTGTTCTGCGCTTCTTGATCGGCAGCATGGCGCTGTTGATCGAGTTGGCGTAGGCCATGCTCCAATTCTTCCACTTTCCCGCGCGCTTGCCCGAGTTCCGTTTCCACTTGCAGATGTGTTACCAATTGCTGTTCCAGCTCAGCTTGAAGTACCTGAATCGGCGCATCACTCTCGGCAACGGCTGCAACGAGTTGCTCGCGGCGCGCAGCGAGTTGTCCGTGCTGGCTTTGCAGCCGTTCAAGGCGTTGCTGGGTTGCGGCCAGATTGGTGCGCACCGACTCCATGCGCAGGGCAATCCGGTGCGCGGCATCGTGATCCTGGCGCGCAGCTTCGCGCAGGTGATCTACCGTTGCGCGATGCTCATCGCGCTGCTGCACCATGCCTGCCCTTTGCTGCTCCAAAGTTTCGTTTTCGACCAGCGCCTCGTGCAGCCGTGTGCGTGCGACCGATAAATCATCCTGCGCCCGGGTCATCAAGCCTTCGATTTCCTCAAGCTCGGCGCGAATAACTTGTTCGCGCTCACGCATCTGTTCGAGGCGCATCTGTTTGGCGCTCAGTTGTGCCTGTACTTGGCCGTGCTGACGCTGTATTTGAGCCAATGCTGTCTGCTGTGATTCGCGCTCGGCTTCCAAGCTGTGCAGCCGCTCACGGCCTTCTTCCAATTGCCGCTGGGAATCGGCAAGCACATCGCTCAACTGTTGAATTTCCGGGGCTAACTCTTTGAGTTCGGCCTCCCTGCCCAACACGCCGAGATGTTCGTCGGCCGCGTGATGCACGCGCAGCCAGCCATTGCCCAGCCAAATGCCCTGCGGCGTAATCACGGACTCGTGCGCCGCAAGTTGCGTGGCGAGGGTAAGGGCTTGATCCAGCGTATCGGCAAGGTAAATACCCGCGAACAGGGCATCCAATGACCACGCGGAATGGACCTTATCCTTCAAGCACGCAGCGCCATTGCGATTTTCCGGGGCAGCGGGGTGAGCGGAAATATCGAACAGGCTCAGTGCAGCCTGGAGGCTATCCAGCCGACTGGCAATATCGCCAAAACCCTCAATACAAACCGCCTCAAGCTGAAAACCCAGCACGCATTCAACGGCACGCTCCCAACCCTTATCGACCTGAAGATGCTGAGCCAGACGCGGTGCATGCTCCAGGCCTTGATCCTTGAGCCAGGATGTCAGGGCACCCGCACGCTTTCCCAACGCGGACTGCTGCAGGGCCTCCAGCGAGGCCAGGCGACCGCGCTGGGTTTCCAGATGGCCGCGTTGTTCATCAAGCTCGGCGGATAAAACCTGATTTCGATGACGCACCTCGCTGATTTTTTTAAGCAGGGTTTGCAGGTCTTCCTCGAGTTGATGACCCTCATCTTCATGCACGTCCTGTTGCCCGGTAAGTAAGGCGATGTCCTGTTCCAGCACGGCGGGCGAGAATGTCTTTTGCTCCTCGAACAGGCGCGTACTGCGCAACTCGAACTGACGCAACTGTTCCTCTAAATGCTGCATGCGCGTACGCTGAATCTGCGCCGCCTGCACCGGCTGCGTAGCACGTTGATTAAAGGCCTCCCACTCGGATTGCCAGGTCTGCATGGCGGCTTCGGCCCGCACCAAGGCGGTGCTGGATAATTGCTCGGCATGCTGTGCCTGTTCGTGCTCCGGCACGATTTGCTCTAGCTGACCGGCAAGTGCGGCGATCTGTTGGTTATCGTCCTTGAGATGAACCTGCATCTCGTTCCACTCTGATTCCACCTGCTCCAGATCCTGTTGCTGCTGGCGGCATCTGTCCTTGGCATGATCCAGGGCATCTTTGCGTCGCTCGATCTCGGCACGAACGCTGTAAAACCGCTCCTGCACCGCATTAAAAACTTGATTGGCATCGACCTGTTGCGCGCGTTGTTTTTCCAGCGCGGCCTCGATCCTGCGTTGCTCGGCGATCTTCGCCTCCAGGGTAATTTCCTGTTCGCCAATACGGCGTTTCTGCGCGTCGGTCTCATTCACCAACGTGCGCCAGCGCAAGGCCAGCAACTCCGCCTTGAGTTGGCGCTCCTGTTGTTTTAATAATTTGTATTTCGCCGCCATACTAGCCTGGCGTTGCAGGCGATCGATCTGTTTATCGAGCTCCTCGCGCTTGATGTTGAACAGGTCGAGATTCTCGCGCGTATGCTTCATGCGATTTTCCGTCTCGCGGCGGCGTTCCTTGTATTTCGAGATGCCCGCCGCCTCTTCGAGGAAGATGCGCAACTCGTCGGGCTTGGCCTCGATCAGGCGCGAGATCATGTTTTGCTCGATGATGGCGTAGCTGTGTGGGCCGAGTCCGGTGCCGAGGAAGATGTCGGTGATGTCCTTGCGGCGGCAACGCGTGTTGTTCAGGAAATAGCTCGATTGACCGTCGCGGCTCACGTGGCGCTTGATGGAAATTTCCGCGTATTCGGCGTATTGCCCGCCGAGACTGCCGTCGCTATTGTCGAATACGAGTTCGACGGAGGCCTGCGTCACCGGCTTGCGCACACTGGAGCCATTGAAGATCACATCCGCCATCGACTCACCGCGCAGGCTCTTGGCCGAACTCTCGCCCATCACCCAACGCACGGCATCGATGACGTTCGACTTGCCGCAACCGTTCGGGCCGACGATGCCGATCAGGTTGCTGGGCAGGTGGATGGTGGTAGGGTCTACAAAGGATTTAAATCCAGCCAGTTTGATCTTGCTGAGGCGCATCGTTACCCAGTATCGTTGAAAGTTAGGTTATTATTAGCGAAATTAGCATAGCGAGCGACACATGCCTACCCAGCCCAGCAAACAACTCGAGACCTTCGTCAACGCCAATCCGGGCCGGGATTATACCATCCGTATGCGTGTGCCGGAGTTTACCTGCCTGTGCCCGAAGACCGGCCAGCCCGACTTTGCCACCATCCATATCGAATATGTGCCGAACTTGCGCTGTATCGAGTTGAAATCGCTCAAGTTATATATGTGGTCGTACCGCAATGAAGGCAGCTTCCACGAGGCCGTCACCAACCGTATTTTAGATGACCTGGTGCAGGCCTGCGAGCCGCATTTTATGCGCGTTAGCGCCGAGTTCTATGTGCGCGGCGGGATTTATACTA
>JAYSPZ010000067.1:0-3184 GCA_043721815.1 Gammaproteobacteria bacterium
AACGAATTACTGCGGGATATTTAAATACCCCTTCCCCTTTGACGGGGGAAGGTTGGGATGGGGGTGTGTCATCTGGAGTCTTAGTATGATTGTGTTATACGGCATTACCAACTGTAGTACCGTCAAAAAGGCCCGTGCCTGGCTGGATAACAACGGCATCGACTATCGCTTCCACGATTTTCGCAAGCACGGGTTGGACACTGAAACCGTACAGTCTTTCATTAATGCCTGCGCTTGGGAGTCCTTGCTCAATCGCAGCGGCATAACCTGGCGCAAGCTACCCGAAAAAGATAAATTGGCTCTCGATGAAGGGCGCGCATTAAGCTTGATGCTCCAGTATCCTGCCGTTATCAAACGACCGGTGCTCATGCTGGATAAAATCCGCAGCAAAAAATTTCACGTCGGCTTTCAAGAAGCCGTTTACAGAAACATCTTCGCTGTACAGGAATAATATGTCCGCTACGCTCGACCTTGCCATCGATCTTATCTCACGACCTTCGCTTACGCCGCACGATGCAGGCTGTCAGGAACTCATCGCCTCGCGTCTGCGCCAGATCGGCTTTAACGCCGAACACCTGCGCTTCGGTGCTGTGGACAATCTATGGGTGCGGCGCGGCGCGCAGGGCCCATTACTGGTGTTTGCCGGACATACCGATGTTGTCCCCACCGGTCCGTTGGATCAATGGCTCTCCGATCCCTTCACGCCGACTTTGCGCGACGGCTATCTCTACGGACGCGGTGCCGCCGATATGAAGGGCGGGATTGCGGCCATGGTCACGGCGGTTGAGCGTTTTGTTCATAAGTATCCCGAGCACAAAGGCTCGATCGGCTTTCTGATTACCAGCGATGAAGAAGGGCCCAGCATCGATGGAACGGTTAAGGTCGTTGAACTCCTGGAGACACGCGGCGAGAAAATCGACTGGTGCGTGATCGGCGAACCGACCTGCGTAAACACCGTGGGCGACACCATCAAAAATGGGCGGCGTGGTTCGCTCACCGGCAAACTCATCGTGCACGGCACGCAAGGCCACGTCGCCTACCCGCACCTAGCCGCCAATCCCATCCACCTCCTCGCGCCCGCGCTGGCCGAACTCTGCGCGCAGACCTGGGACCAAGGTAACGAATTCTTCCCGCCGACCACCTTTCAAATCTCCAATATGCACGCGGGCACCGGTGCCGATAACGTCATCCCCGGCGACCTGGAGATCGTCTTCAACTTCCGCTACTCCACCGAAGTCACGCCCGAACAACTCAAGGTGCGCGTGGAAGCCTTATTAAAAAAACACAACTTGAAATACGACCTGGATTGGCGCCTCTCCGGCCATCCGTTCCTGACACCCAAGGGCACACTGGTCGATGCCGCCCGTGCGGCCATTAAAGAAATCGCGGGCATCGAGGCCGACCTCTCCACCTCCGGCGGCACCTCGGATGGCCGTTTCATTGCACCAACCGGGGCGCAGGTTTTGGAACTCGGCGTGGTCAACGCCTCCATCCATAAACTCAACGAATGTGTACGAACCCAGGATCTCGATGTCTTAAGTCTGGTTTATGAGCGTATCATCGAAAATTTATTACTCCACTGTTGAACTCACACAAGGCAAACACCATGAATTCCAGCACCCGCTTCCAAAAATTGGTGGCCGATGCAAAGTCGCGTATCAAAGAAGTGTTTGCATCCGATGTAGTAGCGCAAACCGGTGCTGAAAAACCGATCATCATTGATGTACGCGAGGACAGTGATTGGAATGAGGGCCATGCCCAAGGCGCAATTCACCTCAGTCGCGGAATCATTGAATTAAAAATAGAAGATAAAATTCCGGATCCGAACACGCCGATTGTCTGCTACTGCGGCGGCGGTAGCCGCTCGGCGCTCGCCGTGGATAATCTACAGAAGATGGGGTATACCAACGTGGCTTCCTTGGCGGGCGGGTTCAAGGCCTGGAAAGATTCCGGTGGCCCGGTGTCAAACGATCCTGAATAGGTTCACGATCCGATCTCGCGCCGCCCCATAAAGGCATGCGACAAGGTACTGCCGTCCACGTATTCAAGCTCGCCGCCAAACGGTACACCGTGCGCGATACGCGTAACCCTGATGCCGCGCGCGTGCAGTAATTCGCTGATGTAATGGGCGGTCGCCTCACCCTCCACGGTTGGATTGGTGGCGAGGATTACCTCTTGTGGCTTATGGGCATTGATGCGTTGCATGAGCAGATTGATGCCGATGTCGTCCGGGCCGATGCCGTCCAGAGGCGACAGGTGACCCATGAGTACGAAATATAATCCCTTGTAGCCGGTGGCGCGTTCGATGGCGAGCACATCGGCGGGCGTTTCCACTATGCACAGCAGCGAATGGTCGCGCGCGTCGTTTGCGCACAAGCGACATATCTCGGTTTCGCTCAAGGTCCGGCACGAGGTGCAATGACGGATGCCGTCTACCGCCGCGATCAGGGCATCGGCGAGTTGCCGCGCACCTTCGCGATTGCGCTCCAGCAAATAAAAGGCCATGCGCTGCGCCGACTTCGGGCCAACACCGGGGAGGCAGCGCAGGGTGTCGATCAATTGATCGATAAGCGAGTTATACGCCATCTGTTAAAACGGCATCTTGAAGCCAGAGGGGAGGCCCACGCCCCCGGTCATACCAGCGTACTTTTCCTTCGAAGTCTTCTCCACCTGACGCACGGCATCGTTGACCGCAGCGGCGAGCAAATCCTCCAGCATCTCTTTATCATCCTGCATCAGGCTCGGGTCTATGCTCACGCGCCGCACGTCGTGGCTGCCCGTCATCACCACGCTCACCATGCCGCCGCCCGACTGTCCCGTGACCTCAAGATTCGCCAGTTCCTCGGTGGCCTTTTGCAGATTGGCCTGCATCTGCTGAGCCTGCTTCATGATATTGCCAAGACCGCCTTTCATTTACATATCCTCTTTCAAAAAATGATAATCAAGTATAACAAGCAACCCTTGAAAAGGGAGTCCGATTAATCGACAGCTTGTATCGAATCGGGATTGATACTGGCATTAAACGTCTCACATAAACTCTTGATATTGGCATCGGCCTGAATCGCCGCCACCGCCGCCTGTTGACGCTCGCCTTGCTGGCGCAAGTGTCTGGATGCGGGGGTTTCCTGCTCGGGCTTATCCATATTGATGACCAGCTTGAGCGGCACCGCATAATACTGTTGCA
>JAYSPZ010000068.1:0-5537 GCA_043721815.1 Gammaproteobacteria bacterium
GCGTCACCGTCAGCACATACCGAGCGCGACGCGGCGAGGCTGATAAGGGTTTCGGGCGCAGCAAAGTAGTGCGACTCCGCTTATACAAAACACTGATACTTAATCCGTAGGTAAACTTGATAATGGCATTGTCCAATAAGCAGGCAGCGGCGCTAGCGTTTCCCCGCAATCAGACGCGCGCGGTGCGCATCGGCTCGATAAGCATCGGCAACGGCCACCCCATCGCCGTGCAGAGCATGTGCGCCACGCACACGCAGGACATCGCAGCGACCGTCGCCCAGATCAACGACCTGCTCGCGGCCGGCGCGGACATTATCCGTGTTGCCGTGGACAACGCACGCGACGCCGCGGCGCTTGCCATCATCCGTGCGCAGACCGCAGCGAATCTCGTCGTCGATTTGCAGGAAAATTACCGCCTGGTGCGCATCGTCGCTCCGCATGTGGACAAGGTGCGTTATAACCCCGGGCATCTGTATCACCATGAGCGCCAGAAGCCCTGGCAGGACAAGGTCAAGTACATCGCCGATATCGCCAACCAGCACGGTTGCGCGATACGCATCGGTGTCAACGGTGGTTCGGTGGATCCTGATACGCTCGAACAATTCGCCGGTGCCGACCCACTTGCGCCGATGCTGGCGAGTGCGCACGCGCACTGCGAACTGCTCGACAAGATCGGCTTTACGCAGTACTGCGTATCCCTCAAAGATTCCGATCCGTTCAAGGTTATCGAGATCAACAAGCGCTTTGCCGCCGAGCGGCCCGATGTGCCGCTGCATCTTGGCGTGACCGAGGCCGGCATGCCGCCCGACGGCATCATCAAGACACGCATCGCCTTCGAGCAACTGGTGAGCCGCGGTATCGGCGATACAATCCGTGTGTCGCTTACCGTCTCCAACGCGCGCAAGGCCGAGGAGATCAGCGCGGGCCGCGAGATCCTCGCCGACATCGCCGCCGGGCGCGTGCGTAGCGTGGTTGATTACGGACGCAACACACTCAACATCATCAGTTGCCCAAGCTGCTCACGCGTAGAAAACGAAGGCTTCATTGAATTGGCTGAGCAGGTGCGGGAGATGACACGCTATGCCGCCAATCATGCCATCACCATCGCGGTGATGGGCTGCCGCGTGAACGGGCCGGGCGAGACCAACGATGCCGACCTCGGGCTGTGGTGCGGACCGCAATATGTGAACCTCATGCGTCGCGGCGAGCATCTGGGGGCCTACGGCTACGCGGAAATTCTGGGGCGCCTGAAACACGAGACGGATGCCTTGATCGCCCGCAGGCAGGCTTCGTAAAATTCCCTTATCTCTGCCACGGTCAGCCGCCCTGGAGGGTGTGACACAGTGCCGGATCCGCTAAAACAACACCAACCATATCCCACCGACGATGTGCGTGAGATTTCCAGCGTGCCCCGCTCGGACGAGGAGCTTCAGGCCTATTTGCTAAAGGGCGTGTCACGCACCTTCGCGCTGACCATCCCACAATTGCCCGTAGCCCTGCGCACAGTGGTGTCAAACGCGTATTTATTGTGTCGCATCATGGACACTATAGAGGATGAGCCGCAGCTGTCTCCGGCACAAAAGCGTTATTTCGGCCAGTGCTTCGTGAACGTGGTGGCTGGACAAATCGTGCCGCAACCGTTGAGCGCGGAGCTTGCGCCCTTATTATCCAGCTCCACCATTACCGAAGAGCATGAACTGATACGGCATCTGCCGCGCGTGATTGACATCACCCTGAGCTTCAATGCAACGCAGCGTTCCGCCTTACTCGATTGCGTGCGCATTATGTCCGAGGGCATGGTGGAGTTTCAGCATTTGAAAACGGCTCAGGGCCTCAGCGATCTTGCCCAGTTAGACCGCTACTGTTATTGCGTGGCCGGCGTGGTCGGCGAGATGTTGACCCGGTTGTTTTGCGATTATTCCCCGGCGCTCGCGCGGCATCGTGAGTCTTTGATGATCCTGGCACCCTCCTTCGGGCAGGGCCTACAGATGACCAATATCCTCAAGGATATCTGGGACGACAAACAGCGCAATGCGTGCTGGCTGCCGCAGGATATATTTACCGAAGCCGGTTTTGATTTGGCCGAACTTACGCCGGACAAATATCACGCCAGCTTCGGTTGTGGCCTGGCGCACCTCATCGCCATCGCACATGAGCACTTGAAGGACGCACTGACCTACACCCTGCTTATCCCAAAGAGTGAAACCGGCATCCGTGAATTTTGCCTGTGGGCGATCGGCATGGCCATGCTGACGCTGCGCAAGATCAACCATCAGCGCGATTTCACGAGCGGACAGCAGGTCAAGATCACGCGGCGCAGCGTCAGGGCTACGGTATGGGCGAGCCGCTTGAGCGTTAACCACGATCATCTGTTGACGGCCTTATTTTACCTGGCGGGCTGGAGTTTACCGAGCGTGGGGCAGCCACAGCCCGATAGCCGCGGCGGTAATGTGTGAGCTATCCATAGCAGTGAAAATTATACGGATGCGTAAAATTACACTGCATTTGTTCGCCCAAAGGCATAAATTAAAAGGGTCTCTGATTAAGTCAGAGCTTCCATAAGGACGTTCGCGGAGAAAACATTATGAAAAGAATTCTACTGTCTTTATTAATTTTCCTCGGCATCGCTATCCCGGTGTTGGGCGAGGATATCTCACCCATTCCGCGCCTGGCCGCATCGGTGGAGACCATTAGCGTCAGCGGGTTGGGCAAGGTTACACTCACACCAGACCGGGTGGTCTTTACCGTGGGCGTACAGACAAGTGCCGTTACCGTCGAGGATGCGGTAAATAAAAACAACGCCAAAATTACTCAAGTAATCGCAGCTCTGAAGAATGCAAAGGCACTGGATGCTGAAATCCGTACCTCAAATTTTTCCATTAATCCGCTACAAGAATACAAGGACGGCAAGGCCCCCAGAGTGGTTGGTTACCAGGTGTCGAACGACATTACCGTGACGCGCGATAAGGTCGGCGACGCAGGGAAGTTATTACAAGCCGCCATCAGTGCGGGGGTCAATCAAGCCTCCGGTCTCGTCTTCACGGTTGCCGATCCGACGCGCGGCCGCGATGAAGCCCTGAAAAAATCGTTCGAGGATGCTCGTGCAAAGGCGGAAATTCTGGCGCAGGCCGCCAAACGTACCTTGGGACGCGCCATCTCGATTACGGAAGGTACCGCGCCGCAAATGCCGCCGTCACCGATAATGGCGCGGGTGCAGATGATAGAATCCAAGGTAAGCGATGTGCCGGTTTCACAGGGTACGGAAGAATTAAATTTTACCGTCTCGGTGATTTTCGAGCTTCAGTAAATGACAAGCTCGTCAATGCAGTCTTCGTCGTGACAAATTACCGACGGCTATAGCGCACCGTTACTTGTCAGACATCACTTTATTTTCCGAATCTCCCGGAACGTGCCCTGCCTTTTGCAAAATGAGTGATGCTGGCAGGCGAAACGAGGTTGTTTCGAGCGCGCCGTCGAGCTGTTGTACGGTGATGACACCCAGGCTGCGTAATCTGTCGAGTACGCGTTGCACCAGAATTTCGGGGGCCGAGGCTCCTGCGGTAACGCCAACCTTCTTGATGCCGGAGGAGAACCAGGCCGCATCGATCTCGTGCTCGTCCTGAATCAAGTAAGAGGGTAGCCCGTACTGCTTGCCGACTTCACGCAGGCGGATCGAATTCGAGCTATTGTTGGCACCGACTACAAGCAACAGATCAACCTTGTCCGCGAGATCGCGCACGGCATTTTGGCGATTCTGCGTGGCGTAGCAGATGTCGCTGAGCTCCGGGCCGACGATCAGCGGGAAGCGCTGCTTCAAGGCCGCAATGACCTCGCGGGTATCGTCTATGCTCAGTGTAGTTTGCGTGACATAGGCCAACTGTACGGTATCGGCGACCACGAGCGCAGCGACATCGTCGACCGTGGACACCACGTACACGCGCCCTTCGACCGCGCCCATGGTGCCCTCGACCTCTTCATGGCCAACATGGCCGATGATAATGATCTCATGGCCCTGACGGCTGTAGCGTTGTGCCTGAAGATGCACCTTGGTCACGAGCGGACAGGTAGCGTCGATGATCTGCAAGTGCATACGCTCAGCTTGTCGGACGATGGCATTGGACACGCCGTGTGCACTGAAGATAGTAACCGCGCCGACTGGTATGACATCCAGGCTTTCCACGAAGATCGCGCCGCGCGTTTGCAGGTCTTCCACGACGTGACGATTGTGTACGATCTCATGGAAGACATAGACAGGCTTGTTATAGACTTCGAGCGCAAGCTCTACAATGTCTATGGCACGCACCACCCCCGCACAAAAGCCGCGCGGCTGTGCGAGCAGCACCTCCATAGCATGATTTTTTTGGGTGACTTCAGGTGGCAATGGCTCTACTCGCGTCAATGTATCAAATAAACCGGTAATTACTGCAACGGCCTTTGCTCACCGTCAGTTGTCTTGTCGCGCTCGATCATGGCGTAGGCCGAGTGATTGTGGATGGATTCGAAATTCTCGGATTCGACCACATACGCAATTATCCGCTGGTCCTGATTCAGGCAGGCGGCGATGTCGCGCACCATGTCTTCGACAAACTTCGGGTTGTCATAGGCGCGCTCGGTGACATATTTCTCATCGGGACGCTTGAGCAGGCTGTACAGTTCGCAGGAGGCCTGCTGCTCGGCGATATCGATAAGCTCCTCGATCCAGATGAAGCCTTGTGTACGCACACTGATCGTGATGTGTGAGCGTTGATTGTGTGCCCCGTAATCAGAGATTTTTTTGGAGCAGGGGCACAGGCTGGTGACCGCGACCACGACCTTAACCGTGAGCACGGTCTTGCCGTCCACGGCATCGCCGCTGAAGGTAACCTCGTAATCCATCAGACTCTGCACGCCGGACACCGGTGCGGTTTTATTCACGAAATAAGGAAAGGCCATCTCGATATGGCCGGACTGCGCATTCAGCAATGCCGTCATCTCGTGCAGCATGTCCTTGAAAGAGGCCACGGATATTTCCCGCTCGTGCTTGTTCAAGATTTCCACGAAGCGTGACATGTGCGTGCCCTTGAAGTTGTGCGGCAGGTTCACGTACATATTGAAATTGGCAATCGTATGCTGCTCACCGCCGGTACGGTCGCGTACGCGCACGGGATGACGAATGTCCTTGATGCCGACCTTATTGATAGCGATACGGCGCGTATCGACGCTGCTTTGTACATCTTCGATGGCAGGGCTACGGGGTTTCTCGGCAGCCGGTTTCATGCAGCGTTCTCCTGTGTTTTGGGGGCATGCCCAGCCGTGTAGCGGGCAGCCGTAATTCCCGAGTATTTTACTATGACTTTACGACCGGCGGGAAGGTGAAGCGCCTTGCGCTGCCGTAAGACAGGCAGCAAAGGCTGAAAACAACGGCCCATCTACTATGATTTTCTTTCGATCAGATAGGCCGAGATCGAGCGTAATAGATCGGCACCTTCAGGGAAGGGCGCGAGGCTGGCAAGCGCCTCTTCGTGCAGTTCCAGGGCCATTTGCTTGGCCCGGGACAT
>JAYSPZ010000069.1:0-5207 GCA_043721815.1 Gammaproteobacteria bacterium
CCCACTATAAAGTGGCGCTCCTATTTACACCGGCTGGCAATATTGTTGGCCGCCGCCGCGCTGGTAAGCCTCGGCAGTTATTTCTTTTTTCCTGAGAGCGTGATTTTTTTCGGCGTGCTGCACTTCATCGTGCTGGCCAGCGTGCTGGGCCTGGCCTTTACGCGGCTTTACTGGAGCAATCTTTTCATCGGTATCGGCTTATTGGTCTTCGGCCTGATCTACCAACAGGAGTACTTCAATCAGCCCTGGCTGCAATGGTTCGGCTTGATGACTTACAAACCCATCACCGAGGATTACGTACCACTGCTACCGTGGTTTGGGGTGGTCTTGGTCGGATTATTTCTGGGCAAGGCGATCTATGCGCGCCCCAAGGTTCCCGCCCTCGCACGCTGGCAGCCGATGCGGCTGCCGGGAAGAGTTCTGAGTGGTGCGGGGCGGCACAGCCTGCTGATTTATCTGCTCCACCAACCCCTGTTATTGGGGGCGCTTTACCTGACCGTTGGGGCGTAGTTGAACCCTAGGCCCGGGGCCAACGCCCTGCCTTGACCCGCTCGATGAAGCCTGCTGCGGTAAACGGACTACCGATATACTGACCTTGCGCAGCATCGCAACCCAAGGCCTTGAGCCTGATAAGTATTTCCTCGCTTTCCACGCCTTCGGCTACTACCTTGAGGCCCAGATTGTGGCCCAGATCAATGATCGCTCGCACGATAGTCGCGTCGTTGGCATTGGTCATCATGTCCACTACGAAGGATTTGTCGATCTTGATCTCACTCACCGGTAACCGGCTAAGATAGCTGAGAGAAGAATAACCCGTACCAAAGTCGTCGATGGAGACCTGCACGCCGACCCCAGCCAAATGCGTGAGTACCTGCAAGGCGCGCTGCGGGTCGCTCATGATGCCGCTTTCGGTAATCTCAAACACCACGCTCTCGGCGGCGATGTCGTGCGCAGATAGCATGCCGGTTACGGTATCGACCAATTCCGGGTCGAGCAGCACCGCTGCGGAAAGATTCACGCTAATACCCAAGCGAATGCCTTGTTGGTTCCAGGTCGCGCATTGACGCAGACTTTCATTCAACACCCACATAGTAAGCGGCTTGATGAGTCCGGTGCGCTCGGCGAGCGGAATAAAATCATCCGGCTTCATAAGACCGTGTTGGGGATGCTGCCAGCGCACTAAGGCCTCAACCCCGGTCAAATGATCGGTCTTGGCATCGATCTTGGCCTGGTAATGCAGCACCAGTTGGCCATTATCGATGGCCTGACGCAATTCGCCCATGAGGGTAAGTCGTTGCGGCGTGTGCTGATCGTGCTTGGTCGAATACACGACGATACCGCTGCTGTCGGTCTTGGCCAGATACATGGCAATATCGGCGCGTTGCTGTAAGGCGTCGACATCCGTGCCATGTTCGGGAAACAGGGAAATGCCGATGCTTGCCCGAACTCCCAGCGCCAGCCCCTCGATTGAAAACGGCACCTCCAAGGCACGGAGTATCTTGCGCGCAACCTCAACGGCCTTATTTTCGTTCTCGATCTTGGGCAATAATACGGCGAACTCATCACCGCCCAGGCGCGCCACCGTATCCGGTTCGCGGATCACACCCTGCAAGCGGGTGGCCACCTGTTTCAACAGGCGATCCCCGTTGTGATGGCCGAGCGTGTTATTAACCTCTTTGAACTCGTTCAGGTCCATCAGCAACAAGGCCAACTGTGTCTTCTCGCGGCTCGCTGCAATCAACGCCTGTATCGCTCGGTCACGTAGCAGCACGCGACTGGGCAGATCGGTCAGGGCATCGTGCGTAGAACCGTAGACCGCCTCATGCTCCAGCGCCGTGGCCTGGGCGCGTAGTTCGTTGGTCTGATCTACGACCATCGCCCCCGCCTCGTAGGCTATCATCGAGCTGACATATTGTCCCCAAAAGGCGAATACAAAGGGCAGCAGGTCGAGCATCCACAAAGTGGCGTTTTCCTGTTGCGCACGTATGACACTGGCAAAGCTGAGTGAATCGTATTGAAAATGGCTGACGAGTAAAGTGGCAATCAGCATGGCCAGGATCGCGATCACTGTGCCATAGATGGCGGAGCGGCTTGCCTTTGATTTCAGCAAGCGCGCGTTGCGAGTTAGTGTTTGACTGGTTATTCCTTCCATTTGGATATCTCATTCCCCGCATCTAGCAAATTACAACGCAGGCATCGGACGGCTGGGATTTTATTGCGTTCTTCAGCAGGGCTTACTCACCCACCTTTGTGCTTGAGACATATAAAGAGATGCCTCAGCGTCTCTATTATATACGAATCGCTCGCCCGTTGCCCGCACGCGGCGGCCAGCAGGTCACTGCCGACGTTTTGCTGTGGCTCGAATTCATGATTAGGTCTACCATGGCACAGCTAAGCCCGGTATGGGCAGGTGCGCGCAAGCGGGGCCGGAACTTTTACCCTGCCCGGTAGCCTAAAAGCTACATCCCTGTTAGGAGTATTGCCGTGCATAGACGTCAGTTCGTAATCGGTTCCCTGGGCCTTGCCCTGTATTCCCTTAGTGCATCTAAATTACTTGCCGAGGCCAAGATCATGTCATCCACTGCCCTAGAAAAAGTAACGAAATCCGAGGAAGAATGGAAAAAGCTATTGCTGCCGGAACAGTTCGACGTGTTGCGACAGGAAGGCACGGAGCGGCCATTTTCAAGCCCGCTGAATGACGAAAAAAGAGCGGGCGAATTTGTCTGCGCCGGATGCGCCCTGCCCTTATTTACCTCGGAGATGAAATTTGACAGCGGCACCGGCTGGCCGAGCTTCTTTACTTCTATTCCCGATCACCTGGACACCAGGACCGACTACAAGATTATTTTTCCGCGCACCGAATATCACTGCGCACGCTGCGGCGGGCATCAGGGGCACGTCTTTAAGGACGGACCCAAGCCCACCGGCCAGCGCTGGTGCAATAACGGCGTTGCCTTGAAGTTTATCCCTGCCTAGGGAGGCTCTAAATAAATCAGAGGTTCCTTGGCACACCTATACGGGAAACGAACATGCAAAAAGCCACGTTTGGGGCAGGTTGTTTTTGGGGAGTGGAAGCCGCTTTCCGCAAGGTCAGCGGGGTTATCTCGACAAGCGTCGGGTATCTGGGCGGATCGCTCAAGAACCCGACCTATGAGGATGTCTGCTCCGGCAGCACCGGGCACGCCGAAGCAGTGCAGGTCGAGTACGATCCGGCCCTGGTTTCGTACGAAGACCTGCTGAATGTGTTTTGGGCAACTCACAACCCCACTACCCTTAACAGACAGGGGCCGGACATCGGCACGCAATATCGCTCCGCCATTTTTTTCCACGACCCTCAACAACAGGCGGCTGCTATTGCGTCAAAACAAAAACTCCAGGATAGCGGTAAACACAAAAATTCGATCGTAACGGAGATTACACCTGCTACTGAATTCTATGCGGCTGAGAATTATCATCAGCAGTATTTAGAGAAACGCGGACTCGCCCATTGCTCCATCAATTAAGCATATCTCTCATGTTGCCTTTCTGCTTGGTCCCTCACTAAGCCATGAAAATCAAGGTCTGCGACCAACCTGTCGCTACTACTTGCGTCGGCGATCCTTGGCTCGTTTATATCCTGGAATGCAGCGACGGGTCTTTTTATACCGGCATTACCAAGCAACTGGAGCGACGCCTGCAACAACACAATAGCGGCCGCGCCTCGCGTTGCACACGCAGTCGTTTGCCTGTCAAAGTCATCTACCATGAGCAGTGCACCGGCCACTCCCAGGCGCTCTCGCGCGAGATGGCAATAAAGACGCTGACGCGGACAGCCAAACAGCTACTCGTCTCAAACGGCGCAGTGGAGGCTTAAGGAACATGACTCCGCAAAAAACCGTCCTTATTATCGTTACCAGCCATGACCGTATCGATGCCGCGCATAAAACCGGTTTGTGGTTCGAAGAATTTGCGGTGCCTTATCGATTATTTCGCGCACAGGGTTATAAAATCATTGTCGCCAGCCCCAAGGGTGGCGTTACACCCCTCGATCCGCACAATGTCCCCGAAAATATTGAATCCGCCGACACTCGCGCCGCTTTGCAGGTCTTGGATAATACCGTACCGCTGACCAACATTAATGCTGCGCACTTTGATGCCGTCTTCTTTCCGGGCGGTCATGGCACGATGTACGATCTTCCCGGCAATCCCGAGGTGAGCCGCACGATTAATCAATGCGCGGCGCAAGACAAAGTGATCGCCGCCGTGTGTCACGGCCCGGCGGCATTCGTCGGCGCAACACTGAACGACGGCTCACCGCTGGTCAAGGATCGCCGGGTCACTATGTTCAGCAATGCGGAAGAACAGGCGGTGCAGTTAGCCGACCTGATGCCCTTCATGCTCGAGTCGAGACTCAGCGAACTGGGTGCCCGGATTACAGCCGCAGCGCCGTGGCAAGATCATTGCGTGGTAGACGGCAAATTAGTAACCGGTCAGAACCCGCAATCCAGTGCCAGCGTGGCTAAGGCCGTGATTAAGCTGCTGGCTGAATCCTGATGTGTTTGTATAGCAGACTATGAAGACCACCGAAGCACGCCTTGTAGATATGGAGATCCGGCTAACGCATCAGGAGGTGGCGCTACAGCAACTCAGCGATGCACTGGTAGCTCAGCAAAAACTTATCGACGGACTCACGGCAGCGATTGTGGCACTCAAGCAGCAGATGGCTGACCAGGCCCAGTTCAATATCGCCAATGCCGCAGAGGAGGATCGTCCACCGCATTATTGAGCCTTATGTATCGTGCGGAATGGTCCGCTTGATGGGTCTAGCTGCTATAATGATCGGCTATGATTAGCTTACGCAAACTCTCGCTGCAACGCGGCGGCCGCTTTTTATTTAATGACGTTAACCTCACGGTCTATCCGGGACAGAAGATCGGCGTTACCGGGCCGAACGGCACTGGCAAATCGAGTTTGTTTGCGCTGCTGCGCGCAGAACTGCACCAGGACAGCGGCGACTTCGACATACCTGTGCGCTGGATCATCGGCCACGTCGGTCAGGACACGCCAGCGCTTGAAATTTCCGCCATTGACTACGTAATGGATGGTGATAGCGAGTTGCGCGACACCGAACGGGAGCTTGAAGACGCGCACCTGACCGATGACGGCATCCGCATCGCCGCCCTGCATGCGCACTACGACACCATCGATGGCTACACGGCCCGCGTGCG
>JAYSPZ010000070.1:0-1760 GCA_043721815.1 Gammaproteobacteria bacterium
GATGCCGTGTTTGATCGCGGTTATTACCAAGGCATCAGTGTGGTAAGCACGCAGGGCAAGGTGTTGATCGATAGAAGACAGGATATTGTGGTCGAGCGAGTGCCGGGCTGGTTTGTAGATTGGATTAGACTCAAGGCACCGCCGCAGAGCGCTTTTGTGATGTCTGGATGGCGGCAGGTCGGCATCGTGCGCGTACAAAGTCATCCCGGTTATGCCTATAAGCAATTATGGGATACCTTGTCCGAACTGATGATGTGGTTTGCCGTTACGGCATTGCTGGGTGTCATGGCCGGGGGTGTGGTTTTACGCCTCTTGCTCAGGCCGTTGCAGGCCGTGGAAAGACAGGCCGAGGCGGTGAGCGACGGGCATTATGAGACGCTGGTGACACTGCCCAGGACGCGTGAATTGCGCAGTGTGGCGCTGGCCATGAATCGCATGACCGAGAAGGTCAAGACGACCTTCAGGGAACAGGCCCAATCTGCCGAGCACCTCAGGGTGCTGGCCTATCGGGATCCGCTCACGGGTCTGGGGAATCGGCGTTATTTCGATACCCAGCTACAAACCTACTTAAAGTCCGTCCTGGATTTAAGGAGCGGCGTACTGCTTTTAATCCAGCTTAACGATCTGCATGAAATGAATAATCGGCACGGCTACCCGGCCGGCGATGCGTTACTAAAACAAGCCGCCGCCGTGTTAGAACAGGTGACGGCAGATCACGAGCAATGCGTGCTGGTACGCCTGGCGGGGGCCGACTTTGGTCTGCTGATACCCGATGCTGGTTTGGCCGATGCGCAGCGATTGGCCACGGTCATTTGCACTGATTTGGCGCGCCTGCACAGCCAGGGATTTGCGGACTCGTCGAATGTCGCCCAGATCGGTGTCGCGTTGTATGCCAGCGGCCAGTCGCCCGCAGAGCTGTTGTCCGAGGCCGATCTGGCCCTGCGCGCGGCGCAGGCGCAAGGACCGAATACCTGGTATCACTATGCCGCCACACCCAAGCTGCCCGAGATTCATGGCGCTCAGGAATGGAAGAGTTACATCATGCAAATCGTACGCGCGCACAAGCTGGTTCTCTTCATCCAGCCGGTGGTCGACGCGCATCATCCTGAGCGCATCTTGCAGCAGGAAGTGTTGGCCCGCATACCGGGGCATGACAATACCTTGCTGGCCGCGCGCACGTTCATGCCCATGGCCGAACAGATGGATGTTGCCTTGGAGATTGATCGGGTCGTGCTCACGGAGGTTATCGCGCGTCTCTCAAAGCAACGCGAGGGCCTGCCCTTTGCCGTGAATCTGTCGGTAGCCTCGCTGCGCGATGCTGACTTCCGGGATTGGCTTTTCGATACGCTCGCCGCCATGCCGAACACGGCACCGCGCATCGCGTTTGAATTTTCGGAATTCTGGGCGGTGCGCGAGCTTGACCGGGTACATGACTTCGTTGCGCACATTCGCCCGCTGGGGCACGGCTTTGGTCTGGATCAATTCGGTCGCGGGTTTTCCGCCTTCGGGTATCTGCAATCGTTGCGCCCGGATTATGTGAAGATCGACGGCAGTTATACGGAGCAGGTCACCGAAGACCACGATAATCAATTTTTCCTCAGCACCTTGGTCAGCGTCGCCCACAGCCTCGACATCTTAGTCATCGCGCAATCGGTGGAAAGCCAGGCGCAGTGGCAGATATTGAAGGAACTGCGCATGGACGGTGTGCAAGGCTATGCGGTAGGGCAGCCACGACCGATAGATTAGCAGGCTGTTGAAAA
>JAYSPZ010000071.1:0-5840 GCA_043721815.1 Gammaproteobacteria bacterium
GGTGAACTGCCCTATGCGCGTGATCTGGTCGAGTTTATCCGCGCCGAGACGGGTGACCATTTTCATATCGAGGTGGCCGCCTATCCGGAGTTTCACCCCGATGCGCGTGACGCGACACATGACTTGCAAAATTTCAAGCGCAAGGTTGAGGCCGGTGCCGACAGTGCCATCACCCAATACTTCTTTAACGCCGATGCCTACTTCCGATTTGTCGATACCTGTGAAAAAATGGGGCTGAACATCCCTATCGTGCCGGGCATCATGCCGATTACCAATCATGTACAACTCGCACGTTTTTCCGACCGTTGCGGTGCCGAACTGCCGCGCTGGCTGCGCAAACGCCTCGAAGCCTTTGGTGACGACGCCGCATCGCTGCGCGCATTCGGCCTGGAAATAACCACAGCCTTATGTGATCAGTTGCTCGCCGCCGGCGCTCCAGGATTACATTTCTACACCATGAATCAAGCCGGACCTACCGTAGCCATCTGGAACAACCTCGGACTGCATATTGCCAATCCAGTTTCGTAACGTCTTCCATGAATAACGATGACCTCACACGCCGTGACCTTGCCGTGCTCTGGCATCCCTGCACGCAGATGAAGGATCACGAGTCGCTACCGCTCATCCCGATCCGTTCGGGTAAAGGTGTCTGGCTTGAAGACTACGACGGCAAGCGCTATCTCGATGCCATCAGTTCTTGGTGGGTGAACTTGTTTGGTCATAGCAATCCGCGTATCAACACGGCGCTGCACGATCAATTAGATCAGTTGGAGCATGTGCTACTGGCCGGCTTTACCCACGAACCCGTTATTCAACTTTCGGAACGCCTGCTAAAGCTCGCCCCGCCTGGGTTGGCGCGCTGTTTCTATGCCGACAACGGCTCGGCGGCGGTGGAGATTGCGCTCAAGATGAGCTTCCACTACTGGCTCAACGCAGGCCAGCCAAATAAAACCAAATTCATCACACTGACCAACAGCTATCACGGCGAAACCCTCGGTGCATTAGCGGTCGGCAATGTCCCGCTCTACAAAGCAACGTACGCGCCTTTGCTGATGGAAACTATCAGTGTGCCATCGCCCGATTGTTTCCACCGTGAACCAGGGGAATCGTGCAGTGATTACACCATGCGCATGTTCAGCTTCATGGAACAGGCCTTGGCCCAGCACGCTGCAACCGCTTGTGCCGTCATTATCGAACCCCTCGTGCAATGCGCGGGTGGCATGCGCATGTACGACCCCGTGTATTTAACACTGCTGCGTGATGCCTGCACCCGTCACGGCGTGCATCTCATTGCGGACGAGGTGGCCGTGGGCTTTGGGCGCACGGGCAAGATGTTTGCGTGCGAGCACGCGGCGATTACGCCGGATTTTCTGTGCCTGGGCAAGGGCTTGACGGGCGGCTATCTGCCGCTCTCCGCCGTGCTCACCACGGATGAAATTTATCAAGCCTTTTACGACGATTACGCCACGCGCAAGGCCTTCCTGCACTCGCACAGTTACACGGGTAATGCCTTGGCCTGCCGCGCCGCACTGGCGACACTCGACATCTTTGAGCACGATAATATTTTAGAAAATAACCGGGCGCTTGCGAAGCTTATGTATGGCACTACACAGCACTTCGCGGATCATCCGCACGTTGCCGAGGTGCGTCAGCAAGGCATGATTCTCGCCATCGAGATGACTCAGGACAAGGCCTCACGCACCGCTTACCCTTGCCAGGAACGGCGCGGCGTAAGGGTCTGCCAACATGCCTTGGCGCAGGGCGTGCTGCTACGCCCGTTAGGCGATGTTATTTATTTCATGCCGCCTTATGTCATAACAGCGGACGAAATACAGCTACTTGTGGATGTGGCATGGCAGGGGATTAATATGGCGACGCGGGATTAGGTGCGCATGGCGCATGACTTAAATTTGCTGTCATTCGTGCGCATAGGGCACGCTACAGGTTAGGTTATTTGATTTGTTTTGTTTTTATTTGCGGTGGTTTTTTAGCTAATTGAACGGGCAAAAAAAACGGCACCGTGTCGCCACGATGCCGTTTTGTACAGCCACTTGCTAGTGTTGCTAGTGTTGCTAGTGTTAAGCGTTCAGATTAATGCTTGCCTGGGGCCAGCGGAACGCCACGGCGCTCGTAGGTGTTATAGGCAATTACATCGATCATGTCGGCAGAATCAGCCGCCATGGCCTTGCCTTCCAGGAGGTTTTCAACACACCAGTTCACCATTTCGTAGAACTGCGAAACTTTACCCAATTGCTTCTGGAACTTCGGGTAGGTCTCGGGGTGCATGTTGGCACCGTTCGGATGGCACTGGGCGCAAGCAACATTATTGCCCTTGATGCCGCCATGTGACAGATCGTCACCACGGGTTACAGATGCCGTGAACTCATCCTGATACTTTTTCAGATCAGCTTCAGTAAACGGCTCAGCTTGTGCCGGTAAGGCAACAGCCAGACCAATTACCACGGATGCACAGGCAGCCACCCAACTACTTTTACGTATAATCTGCATTTTTTTGCTCCTGATTAGCTGATTATTAATAGTGCATCTGCGCGGCGCCGGGCTGAGTTTCGCCGACATCGTGGAACTTACCATCCCAAGCAACCTTACGAGCCGGGTTGTCGAAGCCATTGAAGGTAACATCAAACTTGTCACCGCCATTGGTATCAACGAATATCCAGCCAGTTGCATCGCGCTGATTAGCAATATCGGCACGGTTCATCGGCAGAATCAGGGTCGGCAGCGCATTCGGCTGCTGGGAATAGGTTCCCGGATACGGCCACGGCCAGGCAGTCGAGAAGTTCGACAGGAAGGCAATGTTGCCGATCTGGTTGGCTTGTGGTTGATGCACATGGTTATACAGGACGGTGGCACGCTTGAAGGGCTGCAACAGGGCCTGGATCTCTTCGGCATCCTCGGTCCAGAAATTCCAGCCGGCGAAGATTTTTTGGATCGGGGAGTGCGAGAACACGATAACTGGCGTGTCTTTGCCTACCTTGCCCAAATCACCTTTCAACCAAGCCACGCCTTCGGCACCGAGACGGAAGGGTGAACCCTTCGGATTGTCCAGACGCTCCATCATGTGCATACGGCCCTGCGGATCGCTGGCCCACTTGCCTTCCCACTCATCTCCGGCACGAATGGTGTTGAGAGCAACGAAATGCACACCCTTGTGGTCGAAACTGTAGTTGTCGGCGGGAATACCGTAGATCTTGCGAGCGGCTACACCCATGTCGAGGTAGTAGTCATGCTCACCAATGATGGCCTTCATGGGGACGCCGGCCTTGGAGTACATTTCCATACCGTGGTCGATTTCAGCGCCACGACCCTGTTGGGCCATGTCGCCACCGTAGTAGCAGAAATCCGGCTTCGGATTGGTGTTGGCAAGCTCGGATACAGCACGCTTGAAACCGTTGTCCCAATTCGAGACGAACTTGGTGCCTTTGATCTGCTGAATGTGAGCATCGGTGATCCAAGCAAAGGTGAAGGTATCGGCAGCATTTGCTTGTTCTACGGTCACCAAGCTCATGGGAACGATACCGGTAGCGCCGGCGGCAGCCAGTGCGCCCGCGCCCTTGAGGAAACTGCGGCGACTATTGTCTATCATCATTTCTCTCCTGTTACTGATGTGGTGGGATACTTTTTAGAATGATTTTTTAGTTTATTCAAATACTTAATCAGTCTAACTGGTTTAGGACAAAACCATGGGCAAATCTTATAGTGCGCCAGTTTGGCTTGTCAAGAGGTTGTTGAGCTTAATTAAAAAGATATATTGAAGTCGCTTCTCTTAAAAGGTTTGTCGGTACGAAGTGGTAAAGCATTTTACAGCAGTCGCCAAGTTAAAAATTTACACAAGACGACCGTGCAGATCATGCGCGTCGCTATTAAAAATTTCAACCTTTGCAAACTCGCCCACCGACAAATGCTGCCCATCGCCAATCATTACCACCCCATCAATTTCCGGCGCATCCGCCGCAGACCGCGCTACAACGGCTTTGGCGCTGACTTTATCAACCAAAACAGTAAGCGTTTTACCGATCTTGCGGCGTAGTTTGGCAGTCGATATTTCTTCCTGGATTGCCATAAAACGAGCCAGCCGTTCCTGCTTTATGACCTCCGGCACGGCATCCGGCAGCTTGTTCGCTAACGCACCATCGACCGCAGAGTAGGCAAAACAACCCACGCGATCCAGCTCGGCCACCTGCAGAAATTCCAACAAGGCCTCGAACTCGGTATCTGTCTCGCCGGGGAAGCCGACAATAAATGTGCTGCGCAGCGTGATCTCAGGACAGATTTCGCGCCAGCGCCGGATACGCGCCAGCGTGTCCTCACTGTTGGCCGGGCGCTTCATGGCCTTGAGTATACGCGGGCTGGCATGCTGCAAGGGCACATCGAGATAGGGCAGGATTTTGCCCTCGGCCATGAGCGGGATGAGGCTGTCGACATGCGGATACGGGTAAACATAGTGCATGCGCACCCACACGCCCAATTCACCCAAGGTACGCGCCAATTCCGTGATATGCGTCTTTACCGGCCTGCCGCGCCAGAAGCCGGTGCGGTATTTTACATCCACGCCATAGGCGCTGGTATCTTGCGAGATGATAAGCAATTCTTTCACGCCGGCCGCGACGAGATTCTCCGCCTCCTGCATTACATCACCCAGCGGACGACTGATTAAATCACCGCGCAGTGAAGGGATGATGCAGAACGTGCAGCGATGATTACAGCCTTCCGAAATCTTCACGTAGGCGTAATGTTTGGGCGTGAGTTTGATGCCTTGCGGCGGGATTAAACTGGTGTACGGGTCGTGCGGAGCGGGCAGGTGCTCATGCACCGCACTCATCACCTCTTGCAGGGCATGCGGGCCGGTGACGGCCAGCACCTGCGGATGAGCTTGTCGTATAAGATCGCCATCCCCTTTAGCGCCAAGACATCCCGTTACGATCACCTTGCCATTTTCGGCCAGCGCTTCGCCGATGGCATCGAGCGATTCCTCTACCGCCGCGTCGATAAACCCGCAGGTGTTGACCACCACTAGATCGGCATCCTGGTAGGTCGGCGAGATGGCATAACCTTCGGCGCGCAACTGGGTGAGGATCTGTTCGGAATCCACCAGGGCCTTGGGGCAACCCAGGCTGATGAAGCCAACCTTGGGAGTATGCACCATGGATTTACTCACGCCGCGAGCAGCGCCCGCTGCATGGCCTGGTATTTGGCCTCGACATCAATCACGGCACGTCGCTCAGGCAGCTTACCTGCCTCGATGATGGGGTAAGCATCGGGCTCGCCCAGCGCGGAGAATAAAATAAAGTCGAGAGCATAAGTATAAAAACCACTCAGGGACAATAATTCGAGATAGGCTGAAATTTTTTCCACGCTGCGAATCGGGGGTATCGTGACCAGAATTCCATCTTCGTTGAGCAGCGTGCAAAGGTGCTTCAAGGTCTGCTTCTTCTTATGCACGGTGTACAGCGTCTGAGTGTCCACGATGGCATCAAACCGAATGTCGTGAAGAATCTTTCTGGCATCCCCGCAGCGGAAATTCACGTTATCACAGCCTTGGGCTTCTGCCATCTTGTTTGCCTCGGCGATACTGTGCTCGGAAATATCTATCCCCGTCACCTGATTACCACGGTGTTGCGCGTACCAAGTGGTGAGGTAGCCAATGTTGCAGCCGAAATCAAGTATCTTTTTTCTGCCCTTGATGCGCTCCCACACCGCCGCACCACTGGCTCGGATCGCGTCGGTTTTCAGCGAGTGCGCCACCGCAGCGACTTCCGGATCGGCGATAAAATCGTAAAAGCGCAGCACATCGTCGGGGCGCGCGTCTTCCTTCTCCAACG
>JAYSPZ010000072.1:0-2178 GCA_043721815.1 Gammaproteobacteria bacterium
ATCACATTCTCGCCGAGTTGCAGTTGAAAGCTGTTTAATGCCTGTTCAAGTTGGCCGGGGGTAAGGTTCGGCAATGGCCGCACGTGGGCATTGATCCACACCTCCTCGCCCTCAAAACAATCCAGCGCAAGGCCGCCAAAATGACCTTCGGCCTGGAGACGCGCAAGCGCGCGGCTGTCCACAATACCGCCGCGCGCGGTGTTCACTAACATCACGCCCGGCTTAAGCATGCGTAACCGCTGTTCGTTGAGTAAGTGGTGGGTAGCATCATTATAAGGTGCGTGCAGGCTGAGCGCGTCCACTTTCGGCAACAATTCATCGAGCGGTAAATACTCCACACCGTAATCCCGGCGCAAGGCCTCATTAGGCTGGGGGTCGCAGGCCAGCACGCGCATCCCGAAGGCATGAGCCAGGTATGCGACGTGGGTCCCTATCCGCCCTGTGCCGACAAGGCCCAGTGTTTTCCCGTGCAGATCATGGCCGGTCAGCCCCTCTCTTGAAAACTCACCGCGCCTGGTCCGGTACAGGGTGATCGCCAGCCTTCGCGTTAACGCAAGCAGCAGCCCCAGGGTATATTCCGCAATCGTAATCGGCCCGTAGTCAGGTACATTGCACACCAGAATATTGCGTTGCGCCGCCGCCTTGAGATCAATATGATCGAAACCCGTCGAACGCGCCGCCAACAAGCGCAATGCCGGTAGTTTGCTTATGATCTCCGCCGTAACGCGGTTGCCGACCAGGACCGACACCACCTCACTATTCTCCGCCAATAGGGTATTTTGGATGCCTAGCGGATCGCTGATGAACTGTGTGTCCCACAGGGGATGCTTGACAAGCCCACGACGCAATTGCTGGCTGTCTTCTTCCGAAACACCATAAAAAGTTATTTTTGGCATGGCTACGGATTAAACCACGCCAGTTTGCCGTGCAGCTTTACGACCTCACCGATGATAATTAAAGTCGGCGCATGCACTTCGGTATTTTTAATAATCTCCGGCAGGGTTGCCAGTGTGCCGATCAACACGCGCTGCTGGCGCGTCGTGCCCTGCTGAATAAGCGCGGCCGGCATGGTCGCGGACATGCCGTGCGCAATCAAGCCTTGGCATAACAGGTCTAAACCCACCAAGCCCATATACACGACGATGGTCTGCTGGGGCTGCACCAGCGCATCCCAATTGAGATCCATGCTGCCGTCCTTCAAATTGCCCGTCACAAAGATGCAGGCCTGCGCATAATCCCGATGGGTCAGCGGGATGCCCGCATAGGCCGCACAGCCATTCGCGGCGGTAATGCCGGGCACCACCTGGAAGGGAATGCCCTCCTGCGCGAGGGTGTCGATCTCTTCGCCGCCACGTCCGAAGATAAACGGATCGCCGCCTTTGAGACGCAACACGCGTTTGCCTTCCTTGGCGAGCTTCACCATTAATTGGTTTATCTCCTCCTGGCGTACCGTGTGCAAACTACGCCTCTTGCCGACATAAATACGTTGCGCATCGCGCCGCGTCAGCTCCAGCACCTCCGCGCTGACCAGACGGTCATGCAATACCACATCCGCCTGCTGCATGAGGCGCAGTGCTCTGAACGTCAATAAATCAGGATCGCCGGGGCCGCCGCCGACAAGGTAGACCTCACCTGTCGGGTGCGGATGTTCTGCCGCAAGCTCGGCTTGCAGCGCCGTACGTGCTGCATCGTCCTGCCCGGCAAATACCCGTTCCGCAATCGGACCTTGTAGAATCTTTTCCCAAAAAATGCGGCGTTCTGCGGGGTTGGTAAAGCGCTGTTTCACCGCAGCGCGAAAATTTCCAGCCAATGCGGCAAGATGCCCGTAGGCTGCGGGGATCAGCGTTTCCAAACGGGCACGCAAGAGCCGCGCTAACACGGGGGATGCGCCGCCGCTCGATACCGCGACAATAATAGGCGAGCGATCAACTATCGAAGGAAAAATAAAGCTGCACAGTGCGGGGTTATCCACGACATTGACGGGAATATTCCGTTGCGAGGCGATCTCGTAAACCTGGAGGTTAATGTCGGCATCATTGGTCGCGGCAACGGCCAGGTGACATCCCACAAGGTCGTTCGCGCTGAATACGGCCGCGCGATAAGCGACCGTATCATCCTCCACCCATTGCTTGAGCGTATCGCCCAGCGTGGGCGACACAATCGTTACGCGCGCACCGG
>JAYSPZ010000073.1:0-1509 GCA_043721815.1 Gammaproteobacteria bacterium
GAGTCCATCACCCTCGACCGCGAGGTCGCGCACCTCAAGGACGAGATGATGCCGCGCTACGCGAGCCTGATCTACAACGGCTACTGGTGGAGCCCGGAGCGCGCGCTCCTGCAGCAGATGATCGATGCCTCGCAAGCCACCGTCAACGGCGTGGTACGCGTTAAGCTTTACAAGGGCAATGTCAGCGCCGTCGGTCGGAAATCCGCTACCGACAGTCTGTTTGATCCCGGTATCGCTACCTTCGAGGAGGATGCCGGTGCGTATAATCAGGCCGATGCCGGCGGATTTATCAAATTAAACGCCTTGCGTATGCGGATTGCGGAAAGGTTGAGGAAGAGAAAGTGAGTTTCAAGAATGCGGAAATCCACCGCAAGGCCAACGTCTATCATGGCGGCAACGTCACCAGCCGCTCCATCATCACCGCCGATGGCGAGATGAAGACGCTGGGTGTGATGCTGCCGGGCGTTTACCGGTTTTCCACGCAAGCCCAGGAGCGCATGGAAGTCACGCAGGGACACTGCCGCGTCAAGCTGGCCGACAAGCAGGGCTGGGAGGATTATCAGGCCGGCGCGAGCTTTTTTGTGCCGGCCAATTCGCACTTCGAGATCGAAGTGGATGAGTTGCTCGATTACGTCTGTCACTATGGCTAGCGTCGGCAGGCCAATGGCACCGTTGTTGCATTGTATTCAGCGAGTTGTTACTGTATTGTTCACGTAACAGATTAACTGGTCATCAATAACCTGTTGAATTTATAAAAATGACTGCAAAGATCAAAAGGCTGTTCAGGGCGATGTCCATCTACGCCGCTGTATTTGCGCTGGGATGCGCATACAGCGCGGCTGCGTTCGCGTTTCCCGAAACCGGCAAGGGACCCAAGCTGCTCTCCGACGGCGTTATCGTGGTGGATACCTCCAGCGGCCAGGTGCTGTATTCCAAGAACGCCGGCGTGGAGCGCCCCATCGCCTCGATCACCAAGCTGATGACGGCCATGGTCACGCTCGATGCCAAGCTCCCGATGGACGAGAAGATACGCGTTACCCGGGAGGATGTGGATACGCTGCGTAATTCGCATTCCCGGATGCGCGTGGGCACGGTGCACACGCGGCGCGAGATGCTGCAGCTTGCCCTCATGTCGTCTGAAAACCGTGCCGCCGCCGCCTTGGCGCGCACCTACCCGCGTGGCCGTCACGCCTTTTATACCAACATGAATGCCAAGGCGCGTCTGCTCGGCATGAAGCACACACGTTTTGTCGAAGCCACCGGCCTCGACAGCGACAACGTCTCCACGGCAGAAGACCTGGTAAAGCTGGTGAATGCCGGTTTCAGTTACCCGCTGATTCGTGCGATCACCACGACGGCGAGCTACGATGTTCGGCAGAAGCGTCTGCGCGTGGTCAAATACCGCAATAGCAACCCTCTGGTGCGCAACGAGGACTGGCAGATCGGCCTCAGCAAAACCGGCTATATCAAACCCTCGGGCCATTGTGTCGCCATGCAGGCACAGATCGC
>JAYSPZ010000074.1:0-8394 GCA_043721815.1 Gammaproteobacteria bacterium
CGCAAGGCACGCTTACCGGAACACTGGTACAGGCGCGGCTGTAATGCCCAGATTTCGCGCATCGGCACGCTGAAGCGCTTCGGCAACGCGACACGCGTCACCTGACGCGCCACAACACTTTCGGCGGCAAACTGCAGGGCCTCGATCTCGCCCATGTCCTCGGTTTGCATGTGCTCGGCCAATTGGCGCATCGGCTCCCAAAGCAGGGCCGCAAACAAGAACGCGGGCGTGACCGGTTTACCCTCGGCAATACGCGCATCGGTATTGGCCAGGGCTTGCAGAATCAGGGCCTCCGCCTGCGGTCGCTTTTGCAGGCCCGCCTCGCTCTGCGGGAACAAATGTCCGAACAGTTCGTAGTGGCGCAGTAGTTTAAAGGTCGCAACGGCATCGCCGCCCATGAACAGCTTGAGCGCTTCTTCAAACAGGCGCGCGGCCGGAATGGCCTCCAGCAATGAACCCAGTGTAAACAGCGGGGCTTCGCTATCCCGATGAATATGGAAACCGAGTTTGGCCGCAAACCGCACCGCACGCAGCATGCGCACCGGATCTTCGCGGTAGCGCTGCGCGGGATCGCCCATCAGATGCAAAGTGCCCGCGTTCAAATGCGCGACACCGCCGGGGAAATCCACCACGGCCAGGGCATTGACATCGTAATACAGGGCATTGATGGTGAAATCGCGCCGCCAAGCATCGTCTTCCAGCGTAGTGCCGTAGACGTTGTCGCGCACAATCCGGCCTTCGGAGCTTAGACCGTCGGCATTTTCACCGCTATGACTGCCGCGAAACGTCGCTACCTCCACGATCTCGCGACCGAAATGCACATGGGCAAGGCGGAAACGTCGGCCTATGAGGCGGCAATTGCGGAATAATTGTTCGACATGTTCCGGGCGTGCGTTAGTGGCGATGTCAAAGTCATGCGGAACCCGGCCTAGCAACAGATCGCGCACACAACCACCCACCAAATAAGCCTTATAGCCCGCGTTATTCAGCCGGTTAATCACCCGTAGCGCGTTCTCACTGATCTTGGAATGCTCGATCGTGGCTTGCACGTCGGGTTTGAGAGTAGGTGTGTTGATGTCCTTATTTCCCTATTAGGATCGGTAGCTTAGTGTAAACTTGAGGAGAGCGGCACTTCGCGTATAATAGCCGTTTCTGCGTGGGACGCATATACTGCCCGCCCCCATCGTCACGCTCCCTTCGTCTAGTGGCCCAGGACACTGCCCTCTCACGGCGGTAACAGGAGTTCGAGTCTCCTAGGGAGCGCCATCTATAAAGCCATGACGCACTCATCGCTTTCGCGGCCCAATGACTTCCACAGAGCTGCCTCAGTGGACTCTACGCACCAGGATCACCGCTAAAATAAAAAATAAGCTGATCGGCAACAAGGCGCTGAAGGCAGGATTGAAATTATAGACCAGACCGACCTGGCTGAAGGTCTGATTGAACAGATAAAAACCAATACCCACCAGGCCACCTACCAGGATACGCTGACCCATACCTACACTGCGTAGCGATCCGAACACAAAAGGGATGGCCAAAAAGATCATTACCGCCGTGCTGACCGGCCACACCGAGCGTGTCCAGAATGCCAGTTCATAACGCTCTGCATCCTGGTTATTGTCGCGCAGATAAGTAATGTACCTATACAGCTCCCAGGTCGACAGACGCTCCGGCCTTACCGTAAGCACATTGATTAAATCAGGACTCAACAGGGATTCCCAAGCCGCCCGCACCACCTGGCGCGTGACAATGCCATCCTCATTAATATGACTTTGCACGATGTCTTCCAGCAGCCAGCTACCTTTCTTGAAGCGACCGGTTTTGGCGGAGGTGGCGATGCGCAGATGATGGCGGTCATCGAACTCGTAAATATTAATCTCACCCAGGCGCTGTCCGGGGAAAACCGTGCGAATATTGATAAAACTGTGGCCGTCACGGGTCCAGATACCGTAATCCGTCTTTAATGTAATACGGTCTGAAATCGCGATCGAGCGCTGCATCTGCGCATATTGCTCGCTGGCCGGGGCGATCACCTCGCCGAGGAACATAACGCCGACGACCATCATTAAACTGATCTTCATGACCGATAAGCTGATCTGCCCCAGGGAAACACCCGCTGCTCGAATCACCAGCAACTCGCTATTGCTCGCCAGCCAACCCAGACCGAGCAGACTCCCCAGCAGGGCAGCCAGTGGGAACAGGACATAAATGTTGCGCGGCTGGATCAGCAGAATATAGTGGAGCGCCTGGAGTAATCCGTAATTTCCCTTGCCGACATCGCCGAGCTGATCGACAAAATCGATGAGAAAGAATAACGCGAGCAACACCAGAATCACGGCCAGCGTGCTTATTGCCACCACCATGCCCAGGTAACGATCCAATATCTTCATGTCAGTGCCCGACCGCTGACTCGGCGTGGCTTGAACCCTAATCCACTTACATTAAGATCGCGGAAAAATAGCACAAACATAGCCGCCCACATTACGACGTGTACCCACCACATGCCGAACAGCGGGGTGACAACGCCGTGGCTGACCCAGGTGCGTGCCACGCCCATCATATTTGTATAGATAATGTATATCAGGATCGCGACAAATAATTTTGCGTAGCGCCCTTGGCGCGGTGTGGTACGCGCAAGCAGCACTCCGATCAAGCCCAACATTATGGTGAATATTGGTATCGAAATACGCCACTGCAATTCGGCAATGTCGCGCGTATCCATAGACCCCAATAATGCCGATGTCGGCCTTTCTTCGCGCCTATCCCCCACCGGCAGCAGCGCTGTTTGCTGAAAGCGCACGAAATATTTTTCGTATTGGGTGATGCGAAAATCCGTGTGATCGGGGCTTAGCTCATAGCGACTGCCGTTTTTTAACAGCAAAAACTGGTCGCCGGTCTTTTTGTCATAATATTTACTGGCGTTTGCCGACGACAAGACATTCACCTTATCGCCCTGCCGACTTTGAATAAAGACGTTATCCATCAAACGAGCATCGGAGGATAATTTCTCGGCATAAAAAATATCATCACCCCGTTTCGATTCTTTAAAACGACCGGCGACAATGGTGCTGAGTTCCAAGCCTTGCTGAGAGCGATCCTTGATTTCGTTCGACTGACCCACCGCCCAGGGACTGAACCACAGCGACAGAAAGGCAGCCGCAACTGCGATGCCCAGGATAAGTGGTGCCATGATGCGCAGCACCTGCGGCATGCCTACACCGCAGGCCGCGAGTGATGTCATCTCGCTGTCCACATACAGACGGCCAAGGGCAAGCACGATGGAAAGAAAAAATACCAGGGGTAGCACCAGCGGAAATACGGTAATCGACTTAAGCCCGAGCAGGACGAATACGATATCAGCGGGAAACTTGCCCGATGCGGCATCCGCGAGATATTGCACGAAACGGTTGCCCAAAAAGATGAGCAATAGAATCGGGGCCACCGCGAGCAGGGTGTATGCCACCTCCTTAATCAGGTAGCGGTTAATAATACGCAAGGTCATTTACCATAGAGGGGCACTGAGACTGCAAATAGGCGCTTTTTGGGGTAAACTAATCATTATACGCATAACGACCCTTCGTGCTTGGCATCACACCCCAAGTGTAAGCCCCTGAGCAGCAAGAGAACCCCACGTAGCGCGGCTTGCGTACACATAAACCATACCCGTGTGTGAGTCAATATTTCCGAGGAGCCGCATGGAATTTGTCATTAAAAGTTTGAGTCCCGAAAAATTGCGCACCGCCTGTGCCGTGATAGGCGTTTTCGAATCGAAGCATTTATCCGGTACCGCACAGACGCTGGACAAACAGAGCAATGGCCTGCTTGCCGGTTTAATGAAGCGCGGCGACATCGAAGGAAAGCTCTGCCAAACCTTATTGCTGCACCATATCCCTAATACGCTGTGCGAGCGAATTCTATTGGTTGGCTGCGGCCCCATCGCCGAATTCGGCGAGGCGCAATACCGGAAAGTTGTGAAAAAGGCATTGCAGATATTAAAAGAGACCCCTGCACAGGAAGCCGCTTTTCATCTTCTGGAGCTGGATGTGCCCGGGCGCGATCTTTACTGGAAGACGCGCCAAGCCGTTGAAATCAGCCGTGGGGCTATCTATCGATTCGATCAACTCAAGAGCAAAAAGAACGGCAAACCCTACGCGCTCTCCACGCTTACTTTTAATATCATCCATCGCGCCGATATGAGCGTGGGCGAACGGGCCGTGCGAGAAGGCGTAGCGATTGCCGACGGCATGGACCTGGCAAAAAATCTCGGTAATCTCCCCGGCAATATCTGTACACCCAGCTATCTCGCCAAGCAGGCCAAAGCCCTGCAAAAAGATCAACCAAAGATCAAGGTTAGTGTACTCGACGAAGCGGCCATGAAAAAACTCGGCATGGGTTCGCTGCTCGCCGTGACGCGCGGCTCGCACGAACCCGCCAAGTTGATTACGCTCGAATACCAAGGCGGGAAGAAAGGCGACAGGCCCATCGTACTCGTCGGCAAGGGAGTAACCTTCGACAGCGGAGGCATCTCCATCAAACCAGCCGCGACCATGGATGAAATGAAATACGACATGTCCGGTGCCGCCAGTGTGTTGGGTGCGCTCTCGGCCTGTGCGCAATTGCAATTGCCGCTCAATGTAATCGGCGTGATTCCAAGCACGGAAAATATGCCCGGCGGCAGTGCGATCAAACCCGGCGATATTGTGACGAGCATGTCCGGGCAGACCATTGAGATTTTGAATACCGATGCCGAAGGCCGTTTGATTTTGTGCGATGCCCTGACCTACAGCGAACGTTATAACCCCGATGTGGTTATCGATATCGCGACTCTCACCGGGGCTTGCGTAGTTGCCTTGGGCAAAATCGCCTGCGGCCTGTTGGGTAATTCCCCGCCGCTCATTCAGGACTTGCTCAAGGCCGGTGAAACGAGCGGCGACCGCGCCTGGGAAATGCCGTTGTGGGACGATTATCAGGATCAGTTGAAGACTAATTTTGCGGACATGGCCAACATTGGTGGGCGCGATGCCGGCACCATCACCGCCGCCTGTTTCTTATCGCGCTTCACCAAAAAATTCCGCTGGGCGCATCTCGATATCGCCGGTACGGCATGGAACTCCGGCGAGCAAAAAGGTTCCACCGGACGCCCGGTTCCGCTACTCATGCAATACCTGATTGATCGCAGCGCAAAAGCTAAAACAGCGGAACCTGGCACACCGAAAAAAACGGGAAGGGCAAAGGCGTAGAGGACGGGGAGCATTTCAGGGTTTCCATAAACTTGGAAGCCCTTGCCGGGTGAGTTCAAATGTGTACCATCACTTTTCCCTTGTATTTTTTTACTTGTATCTGCTTCTAAATGACCCGCATCGATTTTTACATACTCTCGGCCATCACCGATAACCGCCTGCTGTTCGCCTGCCGACTGGCGGGAAAGATTTATACGCAAGGTTATCGTTTATATATTCATGCCGAATCACAGCATGAAGTCGCGCAGATCGACGAATTGCTGTGGACGTTCAGCGCAGCAAATTTTCTGCCGCATGGACTTTGCGAATCGGGCGCGGATTCAGGGCTTCCGATCCAAATAGGATGCAACAGCGAGCCTGCACGAATCGACGGTCATGACGGCGATGTGTTGATAAATGTAACGTCAGCGGTGCCCCTGTTCTTCAGCCGCTTCGCGCGTGTCGCTGAGATCGTTGGCCCGGATGAAAGTGATAAGCTTGCCGCGCGTGAGCGATTTCGTTTTTACCGTGATCGTGGTTATGCGCTGGAGTCGCACACGATTTAACACTGTTACAAAACATCTGTCACCCTGGACAACTTGGAACTCGATAATCCATGGATAAAACCTACAACCCCCAAGCCATCGAGCAGGACTGGTACAACACCTGGGAGAAGCGTGGCTATTTTGCGCCAACAGACACGGGCACACCCTACTGCATCATGATCCCGCCGCCGAATGTTACCGGCAGCCTGCATATGGGGCACGCCTTCCAGGACACCATCATGGATGCGCTCACCCGTTATCACCGCATGAAGGGCGACAATACCTTATGGCAGGCGGGCACCGATCACGCCGGCATCGCCACGCAGATGGTGGTGGAACGCCAGCTTGCCGCGCAGGGAAAAACGCGCCATGACCTCGGGCGTGAAAATTTTGTTGCCGAGGTGTGGAAGTGGAAACACGAATCGGGCGGCCAGATCACGCAGCAACTGCGGCGCATGGGTGCCTCGCTGGATTGGACACGCGAACGCTTCACTTTAGATGAAGGCCTCTCCAAGGCAGTGACCGAGGTGTTCGTGCGCCTCCATGAAGAAGGGCTGATTTACCGCGGCAAACGTCTGGTCAACTGGGACCCGGTCTTGCACACGGCGGTGTCCGACCTGGAGGTTGTCGCTCAAGAAGAAGACGGATTTATGTGGCATCTGCGTTATCCGCTCGCCTCACCCGCGCCGGGCGATCCTGAATTTTTAATCGTCGCCACCACACGTCCCGAGACCATGCTCGGCGATGCGGCCGTTGCCGTACATCCTGATGATGAGCGCTATAAACACCTGATCGGCAAACAGGTGAATTTGCCCCTGACCGGCCGCACAATTCCTATTATCGCAGATGACTACGTCGATCCCACGTTCGGCACCGGTTGCGTCAAGATTACTCCGGCGCATGATTTTAATGACTATGAAGTGGGAAAGCGCCACAACCTACCGCTGATAAATATATTCACACCAGACGCAAAAATTATAAATGATACGGATTGGCCAATGGTTAAAGAAGGCCTCCGACATGCAAAGATTGCCGTTCGTAGAAATATTATCGATACGGCTTTGGACATCGGGATTCCTAAGGAGTATCGCGGCCTCGACCGTTTCGTGGCACGCAAGCAAATCGTCGCGGACCTGGGGGCATTGAACCTCATCTACGAGATCAAGCCACACAAACTCATGGTGCCGCGCGGCGATCGCACACATGCCGTCATCGAACCGTATCTCACCGATCAGTGGTACGTGAAGGTTGCGCCGCTCGCCGCCGAAGCCATCAAGGCGGTCGAGGACGGGCGTATCAAGTTCGTGCCGGAAAATTGGAGCAAGACCTATTTTGAATGGATGCGCAACATTCAGGACTGGTGCATCTCACGCCAGATCTGGTGGGGCCATCGCATTCCCGCATGGTACGACGAAGCGGGAAAGTTTTACGTCGGCCACAGTGAAGATGATGTGCGCCGCAAAAACAATCTTGGCCCTGAGATCAATCTTAAACAGGATGAAGATGTCTTAGACACCTGGTTCTCTTCCGCGCTGTGGCCATTCTCTACACTCGGCTGGCCGGACAAAACACCGGAATTGAAAACGTTTTATCCGATCAGCGTGCTCGTCACCGGCTTCGACATCATCTTCTTCTGGGTGGCACGCATGGTTATGATGGGGCTCAAGTTCACCGGCAATGTGCCGTTTCGGGAGGTCTACATTCACGGCCTGGTACGCGATGCCGAAGGCCAGAAGATGTCGAAATCAAAAGGTAATGTACTCGACCCGATTGATCTTATCGACGGTATTGATTTAGAAACCTTGATAACAAAACGCACGACCGGACTCATGCAGCCGGACATGGCGAAAAAGATCGAAAAGACTACCCGCAAACAGTTCCCCGACGGTATCCCGGCTTACGGCACAGATGCGTTGCGCTTTACCTTCGCCTCGCTCGCAACCCAAGGCCGCGATATACGTTTCGACACTGGGCGCATCGAGGGTAATCGTAATTTCTGCAATAAATTATGGAATGCCGCACGTTATGTCTTGATGAACACCGAGGGCCATGATTGCGCGACGGACGATGCCAATGCTGCGATTGAACTCAGCCTTGCCGATCGCTGGATCATCGGCCGCCTGCAATTCGCCGAGCAGCAGGTCATTCAGTCTATCGACACTTATCGTTTCGATCTCGCCGCACAAGCGATCTATGAATTCACCTGGAACGAATATTGCGACTGGTACCTGGAATTTTCCAAGCCGGTATTGTTATCGACCGACAGCAGCCCCGCCAGCCTGCGCGGAACACGGCGCACCTTGGTGCGTGTGCTAGAAACACTACTGCGCCTCGCCCATCCACTTATGCCTTTTATCACCGAGGAAATCTGGCAACGCGTGGCACCGCTCGCCGGTAAAAGCGGCGCTACCATTATGTTGCAGCCTTACCCGGTTCCGCAGCCCGGCAAGATTGATAATGACGCGATAGCCGAGTTGACCTGGGTGCAGAATTTTATTCTCGGCGTGCGCAATATTCGCGGCGAGATGAACATCGCACCCGGCAAGCCGTTGCCCGTGCTACTGCAAAACGGCACGCCACGCGACCGCGTATGGCTGGACAATAATCGTCATTACCTCATGACGCTGGGG
>JAYSPZ010000075.1:0-6531 GCA_043721815.1 Gammaproteobacteria bacterium
GCACCCGGCATGCTGGAAAAACATTATGCCCCGTACACGCCGATGAGCATCGTGCCCACCGAGCGGCTGTTTAATGAGGTGAGCGCCCTGATCGTATTCGGTCGGCGTGTGGGCATACTGGAGTTGCAGCGCGAACCCAGCAAACTGCCCTACCTGGAGCGCGGCGTATTCCGCTTCAGTATGCCGACGACACCCGCAGAGTATGCCCAGCGCCTGTATGCCACGCTGCGCCAGGCCGATGATGCGCAGTTGGACCAATTAATCGTGGAGCAGGTGCCTGCGGGTGAGGAATGGTGCGCGGTAAGCGATCGCTTGCGCCGTGCTGCCCAAGCGCATAAAGAAGCCGGTGTGCTGGCGTCAAGTAGCAAGTAGCCGGTGATTACCTATACTTGAGCGGCGGCGCCCTTGCCGGCTTGGACAGTCTGTTGGCCACGGTGCAGATGCGCCTGCAAGAGGTTGTGGCGACTGAACGAACCCGCTACGAAAGCAGCGTGGAACAAACACTGGCCAAACTCAAATAATTCCAATGTATAGCGGCCTTCTAATAGCGTAAGGTTTTTCTAAACGCAACGGCAGCGGCCGATCAAAAGCCAAGGCCGAACCGGATCAAGTTCGGGGTGACGGAGCATAATCCACTATAGCTGCGCTCGTGCCGGTTCCCGCCCCTGCGGGGGCATAGCTGTGCGAAGATGCCGAAATTCCAGGGCTTCAATCAATAAAAGCAGTCTAACGTTCAGACATATACCATAGGAAATACAGAGATGAATTTTCCGAAAAAAATATTGGCCGATCCTGATGATAGCCGCTTCAATGCGCCATGGGAAAAGACCTTCACGAAAATCATTACGCCGTTTGAAGAATTCATCCGCAACCAGACTGCCGGCAGTATTATCCTGATGATCTGTACCTTGATTGCATTAGGACTGGCCAACTCTCCACTGGCCGCGCATTATTTTACTATTATCGAAACGCCGGTCAGTTTTACGTTCGGTAGTTTCACCTTGGAAAAAACGCTGCAACATTGGGTCAACGAAGGTTTAATGGCCCTGTTTTTTTTCGTCGTCGGGCTGGAAATAAAGCGCGCCGTTTTGGTTGGCGAACTCGCCAGCCTGCGCCAAGCCGCGCTGCCCATCCTTGCCGCTATCGGTGGCATGGTAGTGCCGGCGCTGTTCTATTTCGCCATCAATCCGGATGGCGCCGCCACGCGTGGATGGGGCATTCCCATGGCCACCGATATTGCCTTTGCTGTGGGTGTCCTGATGTTACTGGGCAGCCGCATTCCAAAATCACTGGTAATGTTTCTGGTAGCCCTGGCGATTGTGGATGATCTGGGCGCGGTATTGATTATCGCGGTGTTTTATACCGAGCAGATTGCGCTGAATCATTTGGGCATGGCTGCCGTGCTGCTGATGCTGCTGATTATTCTGAACCTTGGCGGCATCCGCCATCCACTGGCGTATTTTTTAATCGCCGCCGCACTCTGGCTGATGCTGTTGAAATCCGGCGTACACGCCACGGTCGCCGGTGTGCTGACTGCCTTCACGATCCCGGCGCGTCCCGAATACGAACCCTTGCGTTTTAGCCGTCAGGTGCGCAAATTAATGGACCGTTTCGATGCAAGTCATGAAGCTGATAACATGATCCTGGTCAATGCCTCTCAATATTCGATTGTGCAAACTCTGGGGCAAGGCGTGAAGGGTGTCGGCACGCTCTTGCAGCGTCTGGAGCATGCCATGCATCTGCCCGTGGCGCTGCTCGTTATTCCTCTCTTCGCGCTCGTCAATGCCGGAATACCTATAGAGGTGGCCTCTTTCGGCACAGCGCTCAGCCATCCGGTCACGCTCGGCGTGCTGGTTGGGCTGGTAGCGGGAAAATGTATAGGTATCACCGGGGCATGCTGGCTCGCACTCAAATTCGGCATCGGTAACTTGCCGGAACAGACCGAGTTTCGCCACATCATCGGTGTGAGCCTGCTGGCGGGCATCGGGTTTACCATGTCCATCTTCATTGCCGAGTTGGGCTTTGCGGAAAACCCCGAGTACCTGCTCATGGCAAAGACCGGCATTCTGTTCGCTTCGCTCACGGCGGGCCTGGGTGGGTATCTGTGGTTGAGATTCATGGCACGCAAGGTGGTTTGACGCGAATTCAGCGAGTATTAATCCCGGTCTCAATTGCGGATAATCACCACATGCGCCGCGTGCTGAGCTGAGCCTGCGGCTTACTTAACAGGCCATACCTGATGTTAAAAAATAATATTTCAGAGCAAGAAATCAAGGACGCGGTCGGACGCGCCCTGGCCGAAGATATCGGCAGCGGCGATTTGACCGCCGCCCTGATCGCGCCCGCTGCCCTGGCCACGGCCAGGGTGCTGAGCCGCGAGCCCGCCGTGCTGTGCGGAACGGCGTGGTTCGATGCGGTGTTCCGGCAATTAGATCCCTACAGCACCATTAGTTGGCAGGCTCAGGACGGTGCGGCCATAGTGCCCGATCAATTACTGTGCATTGTGCAAGGTTCGGCGCGCGCCCTGCTCAGTGGCGAGCGCACCGCGCTCAATTTTTTGCAAACACTCTCCGGCACGGCCACGCTAGCGCGCCGTTATGCCGATGCTGTTGCAGGCACGGACGTGCGGATACTCGATACGCGCAAGACGTTGCCGGGCCTGCGCACCGCGCAAAAATATGCCGTTGTCTGTGGCGGCTGCCACAATCACCGCCAAGGTTTATACGATGGCATATTAATTAAGGAAAACCACATACGTGCAGCGGGATCCATTACAGCAGCGGTACAGGTTGCCCTGGCCTTCAAGCGGCCCGATATGCTGCTCGAGGTGGAGGTGGAAAATCTGCAAGAAGTGAGCGAGGCGCTGGCGGCGGGGGCATCACGCCTGTTGCTGGATAATTTCAGCCTTACCGATCTGAAGTCGGCGGTGCATAAGGCAAAACATCATGAGGCGGGCGGGTACAGGATCGAGCTTGAGGCCTCCGGCGGTATTACGCTCGAGAATATCCGCGCGATTGCGCAGACCGGCGTGGATTATATTTCAGTGGGCGATATAACCAAGAATCTCAGGGCCGTTGATCTGTCGATGCGCTTCGCGTAACGCTGACACCGCCACCGGCGGGTTGCGACAAAGTGTTCTAGCCTTATCTTGCTGAAGGCCAGGCTCAGGCTTTACCCAACAGCCACGCGCACGCTTGCACGGCCAGACAGGCGGCCACCCCGGCGACGATATCATCGAGCATGATACCCAAGCCCCCCTTGACCCTGCGGTCGATGGTGCGGATCGGCCAGGGCTTCCAGATGTCGAAGAGGCGAAACCAGATAAATCCCAGCACGACCCATAACCAGCCGGGGGGCGCCGCCGTCATGGTAATTAAATAACCGACAATCTCATCCCACACGATGCCCTGATGATCGTCAACGCCCAGATCGCGTGCCGTGACGTGGCACAGCCAGATGCCCAGCGCGGCGAGCAGCGCCGTATGCAAGATATAGACATGCAGCGGCAGGTCGCGTACCAGCAGATACAGCGGCACGGCGAGCAGGGTGCCGAAGGTGCCGGGCGCAACCGGGAGCGCACCAACGCCCAGGCCAAAGGCGAAAAAATGCCTGGGGTCGGACCATACACTGGCCGGAGTGGTGCGTTGCGCTACTTTTTTTGGTTCGATCACTGCGGAGATTCTCGTTGCTTACACGCTGATGCGATGGTTGATGGTAGCCCTGTAATTCAACGCGCCGGAAACAAGGTGGCGCTAATACCGCGCAAAATAAATTCCATGGCCAAGGCCAGCAGCAACATGCCCATGATGCGTGAGGTGATGCGCGTGCCGGTAACGCCCAGCTTGTCGAACAAGGGTCCTGAGGTACGGAACAGCACATAGAGCGTCAGGGCGGCCGTGAGGATGACGGCGCTCAACTGGATGTGGCCGACGAACGTGCCCTTGTATTGCTCGCTAAATAAAATAACGGTGGTGATTGCGCCCGGCCCGGCAAGCATCGGGATGGCGAGCGGCACGATGGAAAAATCATCGCGCTCCAGCGACTCCTGGCCCTCGCTGCGCGTGGTCTGGATACGCGAGTGCGTGGCATGCAGCATGGACCAGGCCATGGATGCGAGGATCAGGCCACCTGCGACCTGAAAGCTCGGCAGAGTAACGCCCATCAAGGTGAACAGGTACAAACCGCTGGCCTGGAAAAAAAATAAGGTAAGGATGACTGCTACGATCATGCGCACCAATACTTGATGGCGCTGCTGGCCAGTCATACCCTGCGTCAACGATAAATAAAGTGGGATTACATCGAGCGGGGCCAACACGACGATCAGCGCAATAAATTGTTTGAAGAGCTGTATATAATCAAAAGACATGCGTTCGGGAATCCGTGTGGCCGTTATTCAAAAATCGAGAATGGCTTGCAGTATAACGATACCCAATGGCATTTCAAATTTCCGCCGTCTGACGATCGTTAGTGTTTATGTCCAATACCGCACGCAGAAACTCCGGGATGCGCTCCTCCAGCCAGTAACGCGGCTGTCCGATTGATCCTGCGTTGACAAAGCCCACATGCCCGCCGTGTTCGGACAACTCCAGCGTTACGTGCGGTGGGAGTTCGCTCTCTGATGGGATCGCAGTGCGCGGCAAAAAGGGATCGTCGGCGGCATGCAGCACGAGCGTGGGAATACCTATACGCCCGAGATATTGACGACAACTTGATTGCGCATAGTAGTCATCCACACCGGCGAATCCGTGCAGCGGTGCGGTGACGGCATCGTCATAGGCGCGCAGGGTGCGCAGTTGCTCAAGATCGCCGAAATCCAAGGGCATGATCATGCCCTTGGATTTTTCACGTACTGCCTGGCGCAGGGAACGCAACAGATGACGCTGATAAATTCTGGAAAATCCGCATTGCAATCTCAGCGCCGATGCATTCATTTCGAACGGCACGGATACCGCTACCGCGCAGGAGAGCGGCGCGCGGTGTCCTTGTTCACCCAGCCATTTCAATAACACATTGCCGCCGAGCGAATAACCTACAGCGGCGAGCGGCGTGTGTGGCTCGCGTGTACGCATGATATTCACCAAAGCATCAAGATCACCAGTATCGCCGCCGTGATAAAAGCGCGGCAGACGGTTCGGCTCGCCGCTGCAACCGCGAAAATGCATCAGCACGGCGCGATAGCCGTGTTGATGGAGGCTGCTCAATATCCCGCGCGCATAACCAGAGTTGCTCGAACCTTGCAGGCCGTGCAGGACAATCACTACCGGCCCGGATGCTCCGGCGGTCCAGTCCAGATCAATAAAGTCACCGTCCGGCAACTCCAGCCGCTCGCGCCGCAGCGCAGGTTTTGCAACGCGACGCGCCACGCTCGCCCACAGCGTTTGCAGGTGCGCATTACGCAGCCACCAGGCGGGCATGAAGCTGCTCCGCAGAGTCATGCCGTTCTGTGCAGACTGATCCACAACACCCCCGCAATCACAATCGCCGTTCCCAATAGTTGCAAAGTTGTTATCGTTTCGCCCAGCACCAGCGCGCCCATAATCAACGTGGCCACCGGGCCGACCGAGCCGATGATTGATGTTGTTTTAGCCCCTATGCGGTGCAAGGCCTCCGCGAGTAAAAACGCAGGCAATACCGTCGAGAGCAAAGCCATGCCGATGGCGAGCCAGTATACCGCCGAAGGCTGGTTAAGGGCTGCAAGTTCATGCGTAACAAGAAAGTGCAACACAATAGCAATGCTGGTCACCGTCATCGAATAGGCGGTAAACCGGATGCTCCCGATGCGCGCAATGAGTGTGTCACTGCCGATGAGATAAATGGCATAAGTGAACGCACTGCCAAACACCAGCGCCGCACCCAAGGTAAGATGTGCACCATGTAGCGCGGTGCCTTTGACTACCAGTAAGGCAATACCGGCATAACACACGATCAACGCATACACCTCACGTGCGCGTATACGCCGCCGCAACCACCATGCCGACAACAACAGCACCAGTGTCGGATACAAAAACAGAATCAGGCGTTCCAGACTGGCCGGAATGTAATACAAACCCCAGAAGTCGAGCAGGCTGCCTATGTAATAGCCAATCAGGCCCAGCACAATCACCGCCAGCCAGTCGCGCGCGCTGAGATCGTTGCGATGCGAACCGTGCGCCTGCCATACGCCTATCGCCAGAAAAAACGGCACGGAAAATACCATACGCAAGGTGAGCAGAGTGACCGCATCCACGGGATAGACGTAAGCCAGCTTTACCAGTATCGCCTTGGCGGAAAAAGCGATGGACGCAATAAAAGCCAGTGCCGCGCCGATGAGTGCGTAATGACGGTGGGGTGTTTTGGATGATGCCATAAAATTCTCAGTGGCAGATCTTATAGCGAAGCGACGCAACCGCAATAAGACCCGCGGTTGTTGTGAATTCAGGAAAAGTGAATTACAGCAGAACGCCGCGGCATGTGGGCAGTTTTGTAGGATGGGTTGAGCGCAGCGATACCCATCATCGTTCATTCACCAAAGCTGCCCTTGTCGCCTTCGTC
>JAYSPZ010000076.1:0-2871 GCA_043721815.1 Gammaproteobacteria bacterium
GTTGCCGGTGCTTTCACAGATTATATTTGTTCCGATTGGGAGAATTTGCGTGGACGGCCGGCTGGGGAGGCGGCTGGATTGCTTGCGCGCGGCTTGCGGGAAGTCGGGGTGGCTGACACGCAAATTAACCTTGCAGCCTCCCATGACGAGGCGCTCGATCTAGCCTTGGCGCGCTCGTCAGCGGGTGACCTGCTCGTAATGGTGACTTTCAGCGGGGAAAAAGCCTGGCAAAAGGCGCAAACCCTTGCCGGCCACTGATACGGTGTTAATAGCCATAGCTCAATCCTCTTAATCTGAGCTACATTGAGCATGCCGCTGTGCTCACTCTTCCAGAACTCCCACGGAGATATCGAATTCGACTCGCGCCGCGAAATGTGCGCGGGTAGAGCCTGGTGATAGCGCCCGGAGAGCGACAAAAACAGGAGAAAAACCGGCTTACCGCTATTGTGATGTAAGTCACATTCTTTGCAATTTCATGTATTTTGCTTTATTTTGAAACTAATACAGGCGCTGGGAGACATCACAGGACGTGTTAAAAAGACTATCGGCAGACAGGCCAGGGAGTTTATTAATCTTGGGTAAAATCGTATTTATGAAGCTGACAACCACACTTATCGTCCTATTTTTTGCCGCCCCCATGGCTTATGCCGATATTTACAAATTCACCGATGAGCGGGGCATAACGCATTTCCATAACCTTCCCAGTGCAGGGGACCCCCGCTACAAATTATTCCAGCGTGAAGGCAAGGCCACGGCGATCCTGCGCAGAGGGGATGCAAATATAAGTCAATTCAGCGCCACAAATCGCAAGCGTTACAGCCCCATCATTACCACCGCCGCCCGAAATTACAAAGTCGATGAAAACCTGCTTCACGCCGTCATCATGGCTGAGTCCGGTTACAATCCGCTGGCACGCTCATCCAAGGGGGCCATGGGTCTGATGCAGTTGATGCCGGGTACCGCCAAACGTTACGGTGTTACCAACAGCCAGGATCCGAGCCAGAACATCCATGCCGGCACGCGCTATATGCGTGATCTATTGAAGCTGTTTGACAACAATCTCAAGCTGGCCGTTGCCGCCTATAACAGCGGCGAGAATGCCGTGATTAAATATGGCAACAAGATCCCGCCCTACAATGAAACGATAAATTACGTCTCCAAGGTGCTGGGCTTTTACCAAACCCTGCGTAGCAAAAAGACCCTTGTCGCACAGTCGACCGTGGCTCTGGTGCCCTGATGCCGTACTGCTGTATCAAAGGTGGCGCAGTGTTTCCAGCGGCGGCTGATTCAGTATCGTACGTGTGCCCAGCATACCCACCAGACCCACAGCAAACATTCCCACCAGCATACCGGCAATCCACAGAACAGGGTTGAAGGTATACCCCAGATTAAATACCTGCTTGGCCAGAATATAGCCCAACGCACTGGCCGTGATCGCGGCCAGCAAACCCGAGAGCAGACCGAGCACGACAAATTCGGCAATTAGGCCGTACAGCAATTGCCGTCGGCTCGCCCCCAGGGTACGCAGAATAGCACCCTCGTGGCGACGCTCATCCTGCGTGGACTGAATGGCCGCGTACAGCACCAGCAGTCCGGCCAGCACGGTGAATAAAAACACATATTCCACCGCCAGGCTCACGCGCTCGATGATGCGCCGCACCTGCGTCATGATCGCAGCGACATCGATCACCGTGAAATTGGGAAAGGCCTGGACGAGTTCATTGAGCAGACTGGAATTGGTTTCCGGCACATAAACGCTGGTGATGTAGCTGGCCGGATAGCCGGCCAGCACGCCCGAGGTAGTGATAACAAAAAAATTCACGCGCATGGAGTCCCAATCCACCTTGCGCAGGTTCGCCACGGTCGCGGTGAATTCCGCATCGCCCGATGAGAACGTCATGGTGTCGCCCAGCTTGATGTTCAATGTCTCGGCAATGCCTTGTTCCAGAGAGAGCAAACCCTTGCCGGAAGTATTCGCACCCCACCACTGCCCTGCGACTAATTTATTATGGCTGGGAAGATCATTTGCCCACGACAGATTAAATTCGCGTTCAGCCAGGCGCTCGGCATGCTCGTCTTTGTATTTCTCTGGGGCCACAGGCTTGCCGTTAATCATCGTCAAACGCGCACGCACCATCGGATACAGCACTGGCTTGGGCATGCCCTTGGCGTTAAAAAATACCTGAAGCTTGTCCAACTGCCCGGGCTGTATATTGATAATAAAACGATTTGGTGCCTCACGCGGCAGACTATTTTCCCAACTCGCCAACAGGTCGCCGCGCACCAGCGTAAGTAACAGCAACGCCATGATGCCGACACCCAGCGCCACTATCTGCGCGACGCTGGTCGAGGCACGCCGTGCGATATTAGCCAAACCAAAACGCCATGCCACACCGCCGCGCGTGCGAAACAGGTCTGACACGCGTACCAAGCCGTAGGCGACTGCGGCAAACAATATCAGCGCCGCCAATGTGCCGAACACAAGATACGCACCGAGCTTGATGTCGCCGGCCTGCCAGAACATCAAGCCTGCCAGCAATGCGAGACCCAACGCATATGCGTGCAAACTTTGCGCTTGCGCGAGACCGATCTCGCGTCGCAACACGCGCAAGGTAGAAACTTCTTTCAGGGCAAGCAAGGGCGGCACGGCGAAACCGAGCAGCGTAACCAAGCCGACCAATAGCCCGAAGCTCACGGGACGCAATGAGGGCGGCGGCAGTTCCGTTGCTACCAGACCACCCAGTAAATCCACCAGCGCCATCTGCGCCACATAGCCCAACGCACAACCGGCAAGGCTCGCCAGCACTCCCAGAGACAACATTTGCAGGGTATAGATACGTGTGATGACGGCCTGCGTCGCACCCAGGCAGC
>JAYSPZ010000077.1:0-4954 GCA_043721815.1 Gammaproteobacteria bacterium
GGCTGGCGGGAGGCTCTATTGCACCACCCCCTTTAAGCTCAGCTATCGATCTCTGTAAAGCGGCCAATTCGTCATTCTTGAGCGTAATCAGGCGCTGTATCGAGGCCGTTTGTGTCTCCAGATCCGCCAAACGCGAGCTTAATTCCTCGTTCTCCAGGCGCTTCGCCTCTAAGCCCTCATTGGCCAACGTCAAGTCCTTGCGCAACTTTTCAAGCTCCGGACCTTGAGCCGTGTCGGGTGGGTTTGCAGCTTGCGGTGGAGATGTAGACGCTACAGTTTCCGGCTGAGCTACCGTCTCAGGCCTTTTCTCTGCCACCCCTTGTTCCTCATTGGGGGAACCTGTCCCCGTGGACGGGGTATCGGTAGCTGGCACCAGCTTTAATTGGGCATTCGATTCCGCTGCGACATCCACCGGGGCATCAGACATCGCTGGTGCCGACTCTGAGGCACTGGACGGCATCGCCGTCTTTGCGGCTACCCGGTGTTGACGATCTCTCCAATGCTCGCTCTGCTGTTTGACCATGCTGCGCGCTTCATTCTGGCTCACGGCAGTGATCTCATCGGGTGTTGGAACACGCAAGCTATAGCCCGATTTCAGGGTATTGATATTATTGTCGATGAAGGCATCCGGGTTTGCCTTGAGCAGGGCCAGCATCATTTGATTCACATCGGCTGAGCCGTCTGCGGGGAGCAGGTTTTTTGCAATACTCCAGAGACCATCCCCTGTCCGGGTCGGGCCGTAGCTCGAGGCCTGCGCTGTGCCTTCGGTCGGGACTGCGGGCTGAGTTGCTGTTGATGCCGGCGCAGCATCGGCCTGCTCCTGTTGCACAGGTTGCGGTTCAACAAAGGATTGCGGCTCGGGTTGCGGTTCAACAAAGGATTGCGGCTCGGGTTGCGGCTGCGCTATAACCGTGGCGCTAATGGTCGGTGCTTGCACGGTCGGCGCATTGATGGCCAGTTCCGGGGCGGGATCCAAGAGCACGGTGTATTCGCGCAGCATATGCCCCGATGCCCAGTTAACTTCGATCAGATAATTTAAAAACGGCTCGCGAACCGGATCTTGTGTGAAGACATGCAGGTAGGGCTTGTCGTCGGATGTCCTTTCTATCTGGAAGCGCAATTGGGTAAGAATGGAGGGTCGGGCTATACCCGCTTGCTCAAAGGCGCTGCTGGATGCCAAGGCCACAGTTAGACTATCAAGCTCATCGGCACCTATGGAGCGCAACTCGATTTCGGCATCCAGCGGTTGATTAAGCGCCGAGCGCACGTTCATGTCGCCCAGGCCCAGCGCCAGAGTATTGAGAGGCACGATCAGCATTAACAACGCCAGCAGGCGGATGCTTGCATGACGCTGAATGCAATTTTTATAGAATCGTAAAGGCCATTTGTACACTGTGCTCCCCCTATACAGACCGCTAAAAAGGCACATCCCTGGCCTTTTCAATAGGCTAAACCAAACAAGGTAACATCCACGCCTAGCCCCGTGCGTTTCGGGCATACACCCGTTAACACCGAAAGCACTTGAGCATTAGCGCCTAAACTACCCTTATAAATACTCTTTTATTAGGATTTCTGCAATCTGAATACTATTTAAGGCTGCCCCTTTGCGCACATTATCGGCCACTACCCAGAGATTCAGGCCGCGCGGGTGCGAAATATCCTCGCGGATACGACCCACGAAGACCGCATCATTGCCCGCCGATTCGGTAACGGGGGTTGGATAACCGCCCGGGATACGGTCGTCGTAAACCACCACACCGGGTGCCTTGTTGAGCAGGGCGGTCGCCTGCTGTGCCGTTATCTTGGAGCCGGTTTCGATATGCACCGCCTCGGAATGACCGTAAAACACCGGCACGCGCACGGCCGTGGGGTTCACCTGAATCGCCTCATCTTCGAAGATTTTGCGCGTCTCCCACACCATCTTCATCTCTTCCTTGGTGTAGCCGTTGTCCTGAAAAACATCAATCTGCGGCAATACATTAAAGGCAATCTGTTTGGGGTAAACCTCGGGTTTCGAGTCACTGCCGCTGAGCAGCGCGACGCTCTGCTGGGCCAATTCCGCGATGGCCTCCTTACCGGTGCCGGATACGGCCTGGTAGGTGCATACATTGATGCGTTCGATACCGACCTCATCATAGATGGGTTTGAGCGCAACCAGCATTTGAATGGTCGAGCAATTGGGATTGGCGATAATACCGCGATTCTTATAATCGGCAATGGCGTGCGGATTAACCTCGGGGACGACCAGTGGGATATCCGCATCATAGCGAAAATGTGCGGTGTTATCGATCACGACGCAACCGGCAGCAGCAGCCTTGGGCGCATAAATCGCCGAGATTTCGCCGCCTGCGGAAAACAGTCCGATCTGCACCTTGGAGAAATCGAACTGTGCGAGGTCTTCAACCAGAATATATTTACCCTTGAACTCAATACGGCTGCCCGCCGAGCGACTGCTCGCCAATAGATAGAGCTTACCGACGGGAAAGTTGCGCTCTTCCAAAATGGATAACATAGCTTCACCGACTGCGCCAGTGGCTCCTACAATGGCAACATCAAATAATCTGCTCATGTTTTACCTGTGCTAATAAAATCTCAATGGGTTTTGTTGCGTCTCTAATTCTTTAACAAAGCCGCCACTACCGCATCGCCCATTTCGCGCGTGCCGATTTTTTTGGTACCGGACAGTCCCGAATAGATATCGGCGGTGCGCAGGCCTTGATCGAGCACGCCGTGTATGGCCGTCTCAATGCGCTGGGCCAGTTCCGGCTCGGCGAGCGTGTAACGCAACATCATTGCAACCGACAGCAGCGTGGCGAGCGGGTTAGCCATATTCTTGCCGGCAATATCCGGTGCCGAGCCATGAATCGGTTCGTACATGCCCTTGCCGTTGGCATCCAGCGAAGCCGAGGGCAGCATGCCGATGGAACCGGTCAGCATCGAGGCGCAGTCGGACAAGATGTCGCCAAACATATTGCCGGTAACCATGACATCGAATTGCTTGGGCGCGCGCACCAGTTGCATCGCCGCATTGTCCACGTACATATGCGACAGACTGACATCCGGGTAATCGCGGGCCACGCGTATCATGACCTCGCGCCACAGTTCAGTGCATTCCAGCACGTTGGCCTTGTCCACCGAACAGACCTTTTTATTGCGTTTGCGCGCAATCTTGAATGCCGTGTGGCCGATACGTTCGACCTCCGATTCACTATACACCATGGTATTAAAGCCCTGCCGCTCGCCATTCTCCAAAACGCGCACGCCACGCGGCTGACCAAAATAAATGTCGCCGGTAAGTTCACGCACGATCATGATGTCGAGACCGGCAACGACATCGGGTTTGAGCGTAGAGGCATCGGCGAGTTGCGGGTATAAAATCGCGGGGCGCAGATTGGCGAACAGGCCGAGTTCCTTGCGCAAGCCGAGTAATCCCTTTTCCGGGCGCAGTGAAATATCCAGGGATTCCCATTGATAGCCACCCACCGCGCCGAGCAACACGGCATCGGCCTCTTTAGCGAGGGCCAGGGTCGCATCAGGCAAGGGGTGACCGGCAACCTCATAGGCAGCCCCACCGACCAGCGCCTGCTCCATTTCGACATTGAGGCCAAATTCGCGGTGCAGGCATTCCAATACCTTGACGGCCTCGGCGACAATCTCTACCCCAATCCCGTCGCCGGGCAATACCGCTATTTTTTTCATAGAATCAGCTACACGGGGAAAGTAGGTATTTTACTTCTACTTGTATCTTTACTCTTGTATTTTTTATCTGTCGTTAAACAACCAGGGTGCCTCCGTGCGCCGCTGTGCCTCGTACGCACGGATTTCAGCGACGTGCTGTAGCGTCAGCCCTATATCATCAAGACCGTCGAGCAGACACTGCTTGCGGAATGCCTCTATCGTGAAGGGGATTACCTCTGCCTGCGGGGTAGTGATCGTTTGTGCGGCAAGGTCGATGTTCAGGCTATAGCCGGGGGTAGTTTCGACATCCGTGAACAGGCGGTCTACTAATTGCGCATCCAGCACTATCGGCAAGATGCCGTTTTTAAAACAGTTATTAAAGAAGATGTCGGCAAAGCTGGGGGCGATGAGGGCGCGAAACCCATAATCCAATAAGGCCCAGGGCGCATGTTCGCGCGAAGATCCGCAACCGAAATTTTCCCGGGCAAGCAAAATCTGCGCCCCTTGATAGCGCACCTGATTCAGCACGAAATTGGAATTTAACGGGCGTTTAGTATTATCCGCGCCCAGTTCGCCGTGATCGAGATAGCGCCATTCATCGAACAGATTGGGGCCAAATCCCGTGCGCTTGATGGACTTCAGGAACTGTTTGGGAATAATCGCGTCGGTGTCGACGTTGGCGCGGTCGAGGGGGGCAACGCCCCCCTTTAACACGGTAAATTTCTGCATTACGTATCTGACTTCTGGATGCCCTCGCAGGCACTTATATTTGATCTATAAAACATACTGGCAAGGGTATCGGCTTTTGCTAATGAGCGTTATTGTTTGGCATCTCGGGCGGTATCTTTAACGGCATCGCCTGTGGCCTCGATGTCTTTGCCGGCGCCCTCAATGGTATTGCAGGCGGCCAAGCCAAACAGGCTGAGGGTAAATAACAGAACTATCCAATTTCTTTTCATTTTCATCTCCTTATGGAATGTACAAACACAGCGTTTGCAAGCAAATTTTACGCGCATAGGGCCAAATTATGCAACCGGTGCGTTTCTGAGTGCGTCCGTCGAAAATCCTGACGGGGGGTACTTCAAGAATACCTGACATCAACAAAATGTCCGGCTATCGCCGCCGCCGCCGCCATCGCCGGACTGACCAGATGGGTGCGTCCGCCTTGGCCCTGGCGACCCTCGAAGTTGCGATTGGAGGTTGAGGCGCAACGCTCTCCCGGCTCCAGACGGTCGGCATTCATGGCCAGGCACATGGAACAGCCGGGGGCGCGCCA
>JAYSPZ010000078.1:0-5352 GCA_043721815.1 Gammaproteobacteria bacterium
GGTATGGCGGTCGAACGCGCCTTGCAACTGCTCAGTTTTAGCCAGAAAAAGGCGGCGGGCATCGTCAAAAAGGTGTTGGAGTCTGCCATCGCCAATGCCGAGCATAATCTGGGTGCGGACATTGATGAGCTGAAGGTATCGGCCATCTGGGTGGATGGCGGACCTACGCAAAAGCGCATGCATGCGCGTGCCAAAGGGCGTGGCAGCCGTATCCTCAAGCGCAGCAGTCACATCACCATCACCGTCGCCGACGGCAAGTAACGAGTTTAGAGAGGCTGTCATGGGTCATAAGGTACATCCAACCGGAATTCGCTTAGGCATAGTCACCAACTGGACATCGACGTGGTACGCCGATTCCAAGAACTATGCGAATTATTTGAACACGGATCTGCAGGTGCGTGCCTTTCTCAAAAAGAAATTGGCGCTCGCCTCAGTGAGCCGCATCCAGATCGAACGCCCGGCACGTAATGCGCGTATTACCATACATACGGCCCGGCCCGGCATCGTCATCGGCAAGAAGGGTGAGGATATCGAGTCGCTGCGCAAGCAAGTCTCGGAAATGATGGGCGTGCCCGTGCATATCAGCGTCGAAGAGATACGTAAACCCGAGCTCGATGCCTATCTCGTGGCCGAGAGCGTGGCGCAGCAGTTGGAGCGCCGCATCATGTTTCGCCGTGCCATGAAGCGTGCCGTGACCAATGCCATGCGCATCGGCGGTCTGGGTATCAAGATTAACGTCGGTGGTCGTTTGAACGGTGGTGAAATCGCACGCAGCGAGTGGTACCGCGAGGGTCGCGTGCCGCTGCATACCTTGCGCGCCGACATCGACTACGGTTTTGCCGAGGCGCACACCACTTACGGCATCATCGGCGTGAAGGTGTGGATATTCAAGGGCGAAACTTTCAATCATGCCGACCAGGCCAACGCTGAGCCGACCGGTGAAAAGGCCGCGCCGCATGCCGTTGCACAGGGGAGCTAAGGCTCATGTTACAACCGAAACGAACTAAATTTCGCAAACAGATGAAGGGCCGCAACCGCGGCCTGGCCACGACCGGCAATAAGGTCAGCTTCGGCGAATTCGGCCTCAAGGCGACCACGCGAGGCCGTGTCACCGCGCGTCAGATCGAGGCCGCACGTCGCGCCATGACGCGCCATGTCAAACGCGGCGGCAAGATATGGATACGTCTGTTTCCAGACAAGCCCATATCCAAGAAGCCGCTAGAAGTGCGTATGGGTAACGGCAAGGGCAACGTCGAATACTGGGTTGCACAGGTGCAGCCGGGGCGTATGCTGTATGAAATGGAAGGTGTAACGGAAGAGATTGCACGCGAGGCATTTAAACTGGCCTCTGCCAAACTGCCGGTGCTCACCACCTTCGTGACCAGGACCTTAATGTAATGAAAGCGAACGAACTCAGAAAGAAAAGTGCTGAAGATCTCGGTAAGGAACTCCTCGATCTTACGCGCGAGCAGTTTAATCTGCGCATGCAGAAAGGCACCGGCCAGCTCAGTAAGCCGAGCCAGGTGAGGGTCGTGCGTCGCAGTATTGCGCGGGTCAAAACGATAATGAATCAAAAATCGGGTAAGCCATAATGACCGAAACTACAAAAGTTTCACGCAGCCTGACCGGCCGTGTGGTCAGTAACAAGATGGACAAATCCATCACGGTACTGATCGAACGCAAGGTACAGCACCCGACGTATGGAAAATATGTCAAACGCAGCACCAAGCTGCATGCACACGACGAGAAAAATATCTGCGGCGAAGGTGATCTGGTGACCATTGAGCAGTGTCGGCCCATATCCAAGACCAAGGCGTGGAAACTGCTGTCGGTTATAGAGAAAGCGATATAAAACACATAAATTTATCTTTGGCTAAGGCCTGTTTAATGTATAATGATCGGCTAGTCGCGGGTCGGAAAAGCCCTTCTTAAGCTTGTTGGAGAGATACGATGTTACAAATGCAGTCAACCTTGGAAGCGGCAGACAATAGCGGTGCGCGTCGTTTGATGTGTATCAAGGTATTGGGCGGATCGCACCGTCGTTACGCCGGTATTGGCGACATCATCAAGGTCAGCATCAAGGAAGCGATCCCGCGCGGCAAGGTCAAAAAGGGTGAGGTTTACGATGCCGTTGTTGTGCGCACGCGCAAGGGTATGCGCCGGGCGGATGGCTCGGTCATCCGTTTCGATGGCAATGCCGCTGTACTCCTCAACAGCCAGCAACAGCCTATTGGTACACGTATCTTCGGCCCTGTCACCCGCGAATTACGCGGCGAGAAGTTCATGAAGATCATTTCACTGGCCCCTGAAGTCCTGTAAGTCGAAGAGCCTTCATTTATGCGCAAGATTCGTAAGGGCGATGATGTCATCGTCATCACCGGTAAAGATAAAAGCAAGCGTGGCAGTGTCCTGCGCGTGCTGGCTAACGATCGCGTGATGGTCGAAAACGTGAATATGGCCAAGCGCCATACCAAGCCCAATCCCAACAAAGGTATAGGCGGCGGTATCATTGAAAAAGAGATGTCATTGCATATTTCGAATATCGCATTGTTTAACCCGATCAGCAAAAAGGGCGGCAAGGTCGGTATCCGCAAGCTGGAAGATGGCCGCAAGGTGCGCTTTTTTAAATCCAACAATGAAGTTATTGACAGGTAAGTAAAGTGGCAAGACTTCAAGATTATTATCAAGAAACCGTGACCAAGAAGTTGATGGAACAGTTCGGTTATGAGAATGTCATGCAGATACCGCGCATCTCCAAGATCACCCTCAATATGGGTGTAGGCGAGGCCGTCGCAGATAAAAAGGTCATGGATCACGCCGTGGCCGACATGACCAAGATCGCCGCACAAAAGCCCGTGGTAACGCTCTCGCGTAAATCCATTGCCGGGTTCAAGATACGTGACAATTGGCCGATCGGCTGCAAGGTTACGCTGCGCCGCAAGCGCATGTATGAATTTCTGGATCGGCTGGTGAACATCGCCATACCGCGCATTCGCGATTTTCGCGGATTTAATGCAAAGTCATTTGACGGTGCCGGTAACTACAGTCTGGGTGTGCGCGAGCAGATTATTTTCCCGGAAATCGATTACGACAAGATTGATGCCCTGCGCGGGATGGACATAACCATCACCACCACGGCGAAGACCGATGAAGAAGGGCGCGCATTACTTGCGGCCTTCAATTTTCCTCTAAAGGGCTGAGCAAGGCACATGGCAAAGACTTCAATGGTTAATCGCGAAATAAAGCGCGCACTCGTCATTAAAAAATACGCTGTAAAACGCGATGCCTTGAAGCAACAGATGACGGACAAGAATGCGTCCGAGCAGGCACGGCAAGATGCGCGCCGCCGCTTCGAGGCATTACCGCGCGATGCCAGTCCCTGCCGTTTACGCAACCGCTGCCGTATCACTGGCCGGGCACACGGTTTTTATCGCAAATTTGGTCTCGGACGCAACAAGCTGCGTGAAGCCGCCATGCGAGGTGATGTCCCCGGTTTGGTCAAGGCCAGTTGGTAAACAGTTTGTTATTCGTTACTGAGTTTTTGGAACTGAATTTATGAGTATGACAGACCCTATTGCCGATATGCTGACACGCATCCGCAACGGCCAATCCGCCGAGAAGGTTGAGGTAGCGATGCCTTCATCCAAGCTCAAACAGGCCATTGCAAAGGTGTTGCGCGACGAGGGCTACATCAACGACTACGCCGTGCATGATACCGATGGCAAACCAACCCTAGTTATTGCCTTGAAATATTATGCGGGCAAACCGGTTATCGACACTATTCAGCGCGCCAGCCGTCCCGGCCTGCGCCTGTACAAGAACAAACAAAAGCTGCCCAAGGTCATCGGTGGCCTGGGTATTGCGATCGTTTCAACCTCGCATGGTTTGATGACGGATCGCGCAGCCCGTGCCGCCGGTTATGGCGGAGAAGTCCTCTGCTACGTCTCGTAGTGACCGTGTCTCATTGGTGATAAGAAATGTCTAGAGTCGCAAAAAATCCGGTTGTCATTCCTCAGGGCCTTGATGTCAATATCGATGGCCAGGCCGTCACCGTGAAGAGTGCTAAAGGCTCCCTGCAACTGATCGTGCACGATTCCGTTACCGTTGGGCGTGAAGACAATGTCATAAAGGTTGCGCCGCGCCATACCAGCATTTCATCCAATGCCTTGGCGGGAACCATGCGCGCCCTGATTAATAACCTGGTGCTGGGCGTCGGTGCCGGCTTCAGCAAAAAACTCGATCTGGTGGGTGTGGGTTATCGTGCGCAGGTGCAGGGTCAGGCGCTGAACCTGACCTTGGGTTTTTCGCACCCCGTGGCCTTTACCATCCCCAAGGGCATCACTATCGAAACGCCCAGTCAGACCGAGATTATCGTAAAGGGTATGGACAAGCAGCAGGTCGGCCAGGTGGCCGCCATTATTCGCTCTTACCGCCCGGTCGAGCCGTATAAAGGCAAGGGTGTCCGCTACTCGGATGAGATTGTCATCCGTAAAGAAGTCAAGAAGAAGTAATTTACTAAGGCTCCATCGCTACCATGGAAAAAAAGACATCCCGTTTGCGCCGCGCCTTGCGTGCACGCGCCAAGATCAAGGAACTGGGCGCCGTGCGTCTGTGCATTAACCGCACGCCACGGCATATTTACGCGCAAATCATCGCGCCTAGCGGTTCCGAAGTTATTGTCTGTGCTTCGTCGCTCGATGCCTCAGTTAAAGGCGGGCTCAGCTACACCGGCAATATTGCCGCCGCCATTGCGGTTGGCAAGGCGATAGCCGAAAAAGCGAAGGCCGCCGGTGTAACGCGCGTGGCATTTGATCGTTCCGGTTTTCAATATCATGGCCGTGTCAAGGCGCTGGCGGATGCAGCGCGTGAACATGGCCTGGAATTTTAAGGATTAATTATGGCGGGTTATGACGTCCCAAAGAACAACGATGGCCTTCAGGAAAAACTGATCGCCGTCAATCGCGTCGCCAAGGTGGTCAAGGGTGGTCGGCAGTTTGGTTTCGCAGCACTGACCGTTACCGGTGACGGCAACGGCAAGATCGGCATGGGTCGTGGCAAGGCCCGCGAGGTTCCGGCGGCCATCCAAAAGGCCATGGACGATGCGCGACGGAATATGTGTACCATCAGCCTTAAGGGCGGCACGCTGCAATATCCGGTAACGGCACGCCACGGTGCGGCAAAGGTATTCATGCAACCCGCCTCCGAGGGAACGGGCATTATCGCGGGCGGTGCCATGCGCGCAGTGTTCGACGTGCTGGGTGTGCACGATGTGCTGGCCAAGTGCATTGGTTCCACCAACCCTATCAATGTCGTGCGGGCCACCATCAAGGGTTTGCTATCCATGTCCGATCC
>JAYSPZ010000079.1:0-6342 GCA_043721815.1 Gammaproteobacteria bacterium
GGCATCGGTGTAGAGATCATGGACACGGGCGCAGCGTGCCGGACATACAATGTATTAATCGCCGAGGGGCGCAACGTGGCCGCAGCCTTGTTGATGATCTAGCGGTTGTTGCCAAATTTGCGCACGTATCGAAGGGCCAGCCCGTAATGTGTGCTGTGCACACAAAATGATTAACTGTGTCGACCGGACGTGCGCGCAGCGCACGCTACCTCAATACTTAAGCACGATCTGCAACGGGCCTGGTTTGATCTGAGTCTTAATTGCGGCTGGGTAAATACAGTAAGGGGTCGACCGGCTTGCCATCCTTGCGGATCTCGAAATACAGCATGACACGCTCGGACCCGGTCTTTCCCATTTCTGCGATGAGTTGCCCCTTGGCTACCTTATCGCCTTCTTTCACGAGAATTTTTTTATTGTGAGCATAGGCACTTAGGAACGATTTGTCATGTTTTAGAATAACTAGCTCCCCCAGACCGATGAGTCCGCTGCCTCGGTAAACTACCCGCCCTGCGGCAGCGGCATGAATCGGCTGCGCCTCTCTACCCACAATACTCAAACCCTTTTCCGTGGCGGAAAATCGCTGTATCACCTCTCCCTCCGTGGGCCATTTCCATGATCGCACTGAATCGGTTATATCCGCTCCGTTGGGGGAGGAAGTGGCTACCGGTGGCACGGCACCGTTCGGTGACATCTGCGAGGCTTCCGCGCGGGCAGGGAATCCGGGCTGCGACCCGGAATCGGAATCTACAGACGGCGTTCGCGCGATCAGGCGTGCCGTGGGCGGGGCAACCTGCAACATTTGACCTAGGTGGATGTTGTAAGGGGGCCGCAGCTTATTCCAATCCGCCAATTGCTGCGGATCATAACCGTATTTCCAGGCTATCGAATAAAGCGTGTCACCCGCCTGAACCTGGTGAACGATCTTCCTGGCAAGTGCCGGTTTTTCCACGATGTCTTTAGCGGCGGGGTCGCGCACCCCCTGGTTTGGGCTACTGACGGGTGCCAAGGCCTGATTGCCTCCGCAGGCTGCGAGCAGTGCTGCGCTCGCCACCACACGCGTAATTTTATAAAGCTTATTCGGCATCAGTTCAAACATGGATTACACGGTACCGGTTCGCAAGGGCACGAAGCTTACCCGGCCTAAACTCTCCTGCTCAAATCCATCCGGTGTGCGTGTCACCAACACAAGATCCTGCATGCCCCGCTCGCCTATGGGTATCACCAACCTTCCATGCTCGCCGAGCTGATCCAGCAGGGCTTGGGGGAGTTCGGCAGGTGCCGCCGTGACGATAATCGCATCGTAAGGCGCATGTTCCGGCCAGCCCCAACTGCCGTTGCTGTGTTTGGCCTGAATATTACGCAGCTTAAGCTCGTTAAAGCGGGCGCGCGCACCTTGCAGCAAGGCATCGAGGCGCTCGACGGTGTAGACCTCTTTGGCGAGTTGGGCGAGAATCGCGGCTTGATAGCCTGAGCCGGTACCGACCTCAAGCACCTTATTGAGCGGGCCTGTGTCGAGCAGCGCCTCGGTCATGCGTGCCACTATGTAAGGTTGAGAGATCGTCTGTCCGTAACCGATGGGCAAGGCCGTGTCTTCGTAAGCACGGCTGGACAGGGCCTCGTCCACGAAGATATGGCGTGGCGTATCGCGCATTACCTCTAATAAGGCATGATGGCGAATACCCTGCTCCTGCAGGCGCTTGATGAGCCGCTCCCGCGTGCGCTGCGAGGTCATGCCGATGCCACGGTGACGTACGCTCATGAACGCTGTTGACCCTTTTGCCCGGCGGTAATGGGGGTAGCTTCTTCGTCGGCGGGAGGAAAACTACAGCGCCCCAGCCAATTCGCCACTTTATCCAGGGCGCTATAGCGCGTGAGGTCGACGAGTATGGGCGTAATGGATACAAAGTTATGGCGGATCGCATGGAAATCCGTGCCGGGGCCGGCATCTTGTTCTGTGCCCGGCGGGCCGACCCAGTAAATAGTGCGGCCGCGTGGATCGGTGCCTTTAATCACAGGCTCGGCCTTATGCCGGTGCCCGAGTCGCGTTGCCTCGAAACCGGCGAGCTGTTCCCAAGGCAGGTCGGGGACATTCACATTCAGTATGGTGTCGGCCGGCAAGGGGTCTTCGTTGAGCCGCGCGATCAGAAACTTCACCACGCGCGCCGCCGTCTCGTAGTGCTCCTGTCCGGCCAGTGACACGGCCAGCGCGGGTAACCCAAGGAAACGCCCTTCCATCGCTGCGGCGACCGTGCCGGAATAGAGTACGTCATCGCCCAGATTGGCTCCAGCGTTGATGCCCGACACGACCATATCCGGCTCCTCGTCCAACAAGCCGGTGATGGCTAGGTGCACGCAATCGGTCGGCGTACCGTCTACGCGTATAAAACCGTTCTCCGCGCGCGTCGCCCGTATCGGCGCATCCAGCGTCAGGGAATTACTGGCTCCGCTGCGATCACGATCGGGGGCCACAACGAAGACTTCGGCCACTTCACTCAAGACCTGCGCCAGGCATTGGATACCAACAGACTTGTATCCATCATCATTGCTTATTAATATCTTCATGCCCAACACTATGTCCGCGGAGATACCACTACTCGAGAACCCGAATGCCGATAATCGGATCCACTAACATCACCCATCATTTACTAAGAGCCGATGACTAGCTTCATTATTAGGCTAGTCTGCATCACAACCCACTAACCTGATTAACATTAATATGCAGCACGAGACATGCCATGCTTCTTGCATATCGGTTAAGCTGTGCTCCCCGCGACCGACTTGGGACAGGCGTTGGCACGAGAGGAGGGCCCATGATCAAGCACATTCTAACTTCCCCCTATACTACAGGCAGTCAGGTGGCGGTAGCAAAACTAACGATGCTTTTACCTGCCAGGGCGGCGCCCCTACGGCACGGCCTGATCTATTTATTGCTTGCCGGATTGCTGATCGGTAACCCGCCTGCACCCGCCGTGGCTGACTTCATCTTATTCCCTGCGGTGCGGGGGACAGCACGCTCTATCGATAATCCTGGCGAGCATTTTAAAAGACGCGAACTATTGCCGGAAGTGGATGTTTTTTACTCGGCCGATAAGGGCCGCTTCCGATTTTTGAGCGAGGTTCTTCTCACGACAGAGGATTCTGTCGATGTGGAGCGATTGCAGGCCGGTTGGTTGGTAAACCCCGACACAACGGTTTGGTTCGGCCGTCATCACAGTCCCTTGGGTTACTGGAACACCCAATTTCATCATGGCGCCTATCTGCAAACCGCGATAAGCCGTCCCGCCATCTCAACCTTCGATGACCACGGAGGTGTGCTGACCACGCATGTCACCGGGCTATCTGTAGAAGGACAGCAACCCATAGGCGCAGGTGGTGCCGCGCTCCCCTATTCCTTCAGTATGGGATTAGGGCCAACCCTGGATCATGAGCACGGGTTAGAGGCACTGGACTTGCTGCATATCAATCGGGGCGAGCATAAATTAGTCACAACATTCCGGCTGGGTTACCGTCCCGACCCCGGTGCGGGATCTGAGGTCGGTGTTTTTATCAACTATGGTCTCATCCCAAGCAATATGCACGATACGGATGAGATTCGCCAAAGCATTGCCGGTGCTTATGCAAATTGGGAGCATGGGGCCGCGCGCATCATCGGTGAACTCTACGCCATTCACAACACCTTGAAGGGCATGATGGATGCCTCCTCCTCAGGGGGCTTTATAAGTGCCAACGTGCAAGCTGAATACATGCTGAGTAACGATTGGACAATCTACGCGCGCGCAGAGAATACCTTTGGGGGAAGTAAGGATCCCTATCTCGCCAATTTCTACGACATTATAAGCCAGCGAAATTTGGCAGGGGTGCGCTTCGAGCTTGATAAGCATCAGACATTGACAGTTGAACTGGCTAACGCAGAATTACAAGACCAGCGTTTTAATCAGATAGATCTGCAATGGAGCGCAGCATTTCCATGAGGTCTCGTATAATAGCCGTCCTGCTGCTATTACAATGTACCCTTGGGGCAAGCCAAGCCGCGTCTGAGCGTCTGGTATTAGTGGCAGGTGCCCAATCCACCCTCCCACCGCTCAGTTTAGTCGAGGTGCGCAAATTATTCTTGGGCAAGCCATTGATCAAAGAGGGTATGCGCATCGAAGCCCTGCGCAATACCAGTGATGAACTACTGCAAGAGGTATTTCTGCAGAAAGTCATTTTCATGTCGGAACGCGCCTATGAGCGCCAACTGCTTTCCAACGTGTTCCGCGAGGGCGGACAGCGCCCACCCGACTATAAGAAAATGAAAAACCTTGTGGATGAATTGCAGGCAAGGCTCACCACATTGAGTTATATGTGGGCGGATGCCGCGCAAGCCACACCGGGAATCAAAATTATCGGCGAGTTATGGACCGGCCCAATAAATTAAAAGCGCTCTCAAACAGCCTGACCGGACGCATGGTGCTGGGTGTATTGCTGATACACGCCCTACTCGCACCTCTATTGTTCGGAGGGGTGTTGTATATCGTCAAGCAGGGTTACCAGGCACAGTTCATAAATCAAGTACGCACTGAATCTCATCTCTTCGCCGCTATAATCGAACGGGATCTCGATGATCCGCAACTTAATTCACAGATTTCAGACATCCTGCTGGGCGGCACCTTGGTATTCGCACAGATCCTGGCGAGTGATGGCAGCCTGCGCTACTCCTCCGGAAACCCCTTAGCCAAGGATGACTTCAGGGAGGATTTCTTCTTCGGTCAGCACGGTGATTCCATCTACTACATCGCCCTCCCACTCTATAAGAATCCGGGCGACTCTCCCGCGACCGTGCGTCTGGGGTACGATGAAGAGCCTACCCAGGATCAGATCAGAGTCACCTATCAGCGCATGATATTTCTGGCGCTGGTTTATATCTTGCTCACTATCGCCTTAGTCGTATTCTCGGGCATTCAGATCACTGATTCCTTGCGGCGATTACGCAATGCAACGCGTAAAGTGGCACTTGGGAATCACGCGGTGCAACTTGATATCGACACGAACATTAGCGAGGTGACCAGCCTTGGAAAGGATTTAGAGCGTATGCGCTGGCAGTTGGTGCGCCAGGGTGAACTGCTAGAATATCAAGCTTCTCATGATGCCTTAACCGGCCTGCCTAACCGCTCGCTCGTGAGTGATCGCATTCAGCAGGCATTAGCCATCGGACTGCGAAACCATACCTCTATCGCATTGTGTATTATGGATTTAGATCGTTTTAAAGAAGTGAATGACACCTTGGGTCACCACATCGGTGATCTGGTTTTGCAGAGACTCGCGCTGCGAATGCGTGAGGCGCTGCGCGACTCCGACACCGTCGCGCGTTTAGGCGGCGACGAGTTTGCGATACTAATGCCGACTGTCGAAGATGCCGAGCACACCGCATTAGCTGCGAAAAAATTGCTAAAGGTGTTATCTGAGCCACTGTTACTTGAAGGGCACAATATTACTATTGGCGGAAGTATCGGTATTGCATTGTTCCCCGAACACGGCAAAGACAAGGAGACCTTGATGCGTCGTGCCGACATGGCTATGTATTTCGCCAAGCGCACGCAAAGTGGATACGCTATATACCAACATAACCTGGAGCAGTAGTCCACGCAGGACATCGCGATGCAAAGACACCGCCAATCAAGTATCTTAGGGTCGCTATTCCGTTGGGAAATCGTATGGCCAAGCCGCCCAAAATTTCAAAGGATGATATCGAGCTGTTTCGCAGCCAATTGCACGCCGTAAAGCCGTTACGCCATGACAAGGTGAGCCCGCCGCGCAAACGCCCCGCTCCACTGCCCCGGCAAACCTGGCTGGAGGAAGAGCGCGTCATACGCGATATGCTCTCCGAGGATTACGATCCTGCCGAGGTAGAGGTGGGCGATGAATTGCTGTTCAGCCGTAACGGACTACAGCACGGCTTATTGCGCAAGCTGCGGCGCGGTCAGTTTAGCGTCAGAATGCAGATCGACCTGCACGGCATGACCGTGCCCGAAGCCCGCGTTGCGCTCACCCAATTTCTGCTCGATTGTCGTGCCGTAAATGCGCGTTGCGTGCGCATCATCCACGGCAAAGGCCACGGCTCGCTGCACAAACAGCCGGTGCTGAAGGGGAAGGTCAATAAGTGGTTGCAGCAACGCGATGAGGTGCTGGCCTTTTGCTCGGCCCGCATTGAAGATGGCGGCACCGGTGCGGTGTATGTGTTGCTGAAGCGAGCATGATCCGGGGAGCGTGCGTCGTGCGTGCATAATGCTAAAGTTCGTTTAATAGCACCACGGCGTAAGCGGCTATGCCCTCCTCACGTCCGATAAAGCCCATACCCTCCGT